>CAZVHN010000690.1:0-3758 GCA_964626895.1 uncultured Chloracidobacterium sp.
CCTATCGGGCAACTAAGGAAGTCACAAGTGAAGAGTTTCCTTTTTTGTTAATTACCGGAAGGACTCTTTACCAATTCAATGCCGGCACGATGACGATGCGAACAGCGAATGCAGAGCTTAGGCCTACAGACTTGCTCGACACTTCTTCGGAGGATGCAGATCGACTGCAACTTCACAATGGAGAGAGCGTGTGCGAGTCCGCAGTCGTTACGGCGAGGCAGCACTCCCGATTCGAATTACGACATCCGTAAATCCGGGAGAGTTGTTCGCGACATTTCACACCGCAGAAGTATTCCTCAACCGTGTGACGAGCCCTTATCGAGATCGGTACGTGAAGGGCCGGGAATACAAGGTCACTGCGGTTCAAATCGAAAAGGATTAAGCGACAACAGAGTCGACCGGTGTCAGCCTCGGGAACCGTTTCAGAAGGTTGGTCAAGACCTCTCTGCGCTCGCTGGCAGTGATATCTCTTCAAACTTACCGCCCGTAACCAAGAGGGGGAATCTTGGGGTCGCACTGAGAGCGGAATGTTACCCAATTAACTTGCGCAAAACCACGCATCCCGGAAAAGGATGCTTCAGATTATCGCGTAAAAACTCACATATTTAGCGGCATGACGGTTGCGCTTAGGGAAGCGAGAAGGTTCAACGACCTTTCGTAGAGGAGGAAACGAAAAATGATTCACAATGCCAAAGTCAGCTTCTTTCTAAGACTGACGAGTATTTCGCTCTTCTTTGCCGTAATCGGTTTGTTCAGTGTCAATTTGGGAACTACGGCAAACGCTCAGGCACAAAAGGTGCGGCCTAAAGCCGCCAGCGCCTTCGGCGAATCAGCAGCAACCCAGCAGCCGGGCTACAGCGACTACAAGGGCGTGCGGATCGGCATGAGCACGGACGAAGCTCGAGCGAAACTGGGCCAGCCGACGCAACAATTCGAGGATCAGGACTTCTATGTAGTCTCTGAAACGGAAACGGTCCAGGTTTTCTACGATGCTACGCACAGAATCATCGCAATCTCGGTTGATTATCTGGGCCACAAGAGTGGCGCACCGGACTACAGGGGAATAGTGGGCGCCAACATCCAGGTAAAACCGGACGGCTCGATGTACAAGCTCGTGCGTTACGAGGAGCTGGGTTTCTGGGTGTCATTCAATCGCACTGCTGGTGATCTTGCGATCGTCACCGTAACGATTCAGAAAATCCTGTAGGCGAGGAGAAAGTGGAATCAAGATAGTGACTGACGCACAATTACAAGACGGAGAGCTCACACGCCGTAAGTTTTGTAACTGTCTGTTACTGACATCGACAGGACTGCTTATCGCGGCGACAACTCACGCCTCGGAAGCTGCGGCCCAGCAGGATCCTTTGCTTGCTTATCCGCCGTTGAAGATTGAAGGCGCGGAAAGATTGATGCCAGGCTCGTCCCTTTACTTCACTTATCCACGGGCGGGTGATCCGGCAATCCTCGTGCGCGCGCAGGACGGACAATACTACGCTTACGGCCAGAAATGTTCGCATATGGGTTGCTCAGTCTACTTTGAGCGCGCCAGCCGTCGATTGGAATGTCCCTGTCATAAGGGAGCATACGACGCGCAGACGGGTTTCGTCCTGAATGGACCACCTATGCGTCCGCTCGATCTGATTGTCTTGCAGATACGCGCAGGCGGTGAAGTGTGGGCCGTCGGTCGAAGGGTTGGCAGCAGCGACCGTAATTGTTAAAGCTCCGCAGCGTGCTGAAAGCCGTTTCTCGAAGGCACGAAAGCGCGAATAGTCCGCAATGTATATCCTTGAGACGCCTGGAGAATCTCTTCCAGGTACCTTTCGCGCATGCTTCCGCGGTGCTAAAATCCGGGCATGCTAATCACCACTGGCAAAGTCAACGATGGCGTGATTCAAGTCGAGACCAAGGACTTTCCCGACGGCACCACCGTCACAGTACTGGCTCACGAGGGTGACGAGACATTTGAGCTCGACGCAACGCGAGAGGCTGACCTTATGGCGGCCATTGCGGAAGCCGGTCGAGGCGAGGTTGTCGACGCATCAGAGGTTCTTCAGCAGATTCGCCACTCATGAACCCTCCGCTTCCGGTTCGCGTTGTCAGCAGTGCAGCTCGACTTATCGCGGAAGCAGCGGGCTGGTGGGCAGCGAACAGACCCAAGGCACCAGACGCTTTTGGCACAGACCTTGAAAACGCCCTGCAGCTCATCGCCTCACATCCTGGCATTGGTGCACGAGCAAGAAACGTGAATCTGGAAGGTGTGCGGCGCGTCCACCTGGCTCGGGTCCATTATCACCTGTACTACTGCGTCACGTCGGAGCCGGCGATAGAAGTGTCAACGGCGTGCCGATCATCATGACCTTGTTCGCAAGGCTGTAGAGATCGTGTTAAAGGAAGAGAAATCGGTGGGCGGTCAGCTTGGGCGTCCCTCAGGTGCACGCTTCCGCGCGTACACGCGACTGAAGCGCTACGCAGAAGACGTCAAGGGAACCTTTTTTGAATCCCAGGAATTGTTAAAGTCGCTTGACGAGATTTTCCGCTATCCACTGTTGCGGTCCGCAACAGATTCGCTCAACCGGCAGCTTCGCATTGGCGTCACCGACGAGCAGCTTGCTCAACTCGTCATTGCTCTTCGCGAAGAAGACAAGCTCTGCAATATTCATGAGGAAGAGCAGAACGGGGAGCCGCAGATCATTTGTTCGATGGGCCTGGTCTGAGACCGGCCGCAACAAAGACATTCATGAAAGAGACCTTGAAAGTACTCAACGGGATGCTGAAGGCTGGCGTGGTTCAGCGCTACGCTATCGGCGGCGCCGTAGCTGCAATCTACTATCTCGAGCCAATAGATACGGTAGACCTTGATATCTTCGTACAACTTGAAGTGTCCGGATCCGAACTGTCAATTCTCGCTCCCATCTACGAATATCTCAGTGCTCGTGGCTACAAAGCGAGGGGCGAGTCTGTGGAAATTGAGGACATGCCCGTTCAATTTCTGCCCGTCTTCAATCCCCTCACAGAGGAAGCAGTCGCCAAAGCTCAGACGATAAAGTACGCGCGCGTAACCACCTTCATCATGCGGCCGGAACATCTGGTGGCGATAATGCTGCGCACTGCCCGTCCCAAGGACTACTTGCGCATCGCAATGTTTCTTGAGCAGCGGGCGGTAAACTTGCGTTCGTTGATGCCGGTGCTGCGGCGTCACGGCCTGGTTGAGAAATGGAAACAGAACGAGCATCGATTCAAGCGATGAAAACTTACCCGGACATCAGCAAACTAATCAAAGCAAAGGAAGCACAACGCCGCGCTCTGGCCGCGCTTCCGTTCGAAAAGAAAATCGAACTCGTATTCAAGCTCCAACAGCGCCGCCGGTTCCTTAAGTCGGCGCAGTTAGTCGTCAAGGGACGAGCGAAGACTTAGCCGTCGCTGACCGCGCTTCTGCCCTCCCCGCTCTTGTTTCAATCCACGCCGCGCGCTTCGCGCGCGGCGAACTGTTTAACCAGCGCCTCAATGACATCGATGTGGTGGTTTCAATCCACGCCGCGCGCTTCGCGCGCGGCGAACGTTGTTCGCTCATTGATTACCTGATCCTTTTGCCTGTTTCAATCCACGCCGCGCGCTTCGCGCGCGGCGAACGCTTGCTTCGCTATGAATTGCTCGCGGGATGCTGGTTTCAATCCACGCCGCGCGCTTCGCGCGCGGCGAACGCGTTGAAGCGGTTCCGTGACGAAGCTGAATCAGGGTTTCAATCCACGCCGCGCGCT
>CAZVHN010000691.1:0-6714 GCA_964626895.1 uncultured Chloracidobacterium sp.
AGCGAGAGCGCCAGCACCAGAAGACAGAGCTGTAGGTGACGACGAACGAAGCGGCGGCGAGCGTGACGGGCCATGTCGGGAATCTCCTTATCTTTAACCGGTAACTTGCGGTCCCAAGATTGTGACGACACTTCAGTCTCGAACTAGCCCAGGTTGCCTTTAGTCGTGCTTGAGGGACTTCAAATCCCAACGCTCAAAAGTTCAAAAGTGAGCGAAGAGTCTGTTACCGAGGCACGACGTGCTGATACTCTGGGGCAGTTCTAAACGGCGACTAAAGCGTAAGGTTTCGGTTAACTCTTGTCAGAACCGGGGGGCGGTAGCGACCGGGTCGTCAACGTGGTGACGCGGCCCTTGAGGATGGGGTTCGGAATACTTGTCCATAGTCCGGCGCCTCGGTCCATCAGCGTTGATTGAAACTCTCTTGCTTCGTTTGCACCGTTCACAAGGCTGGTCGTGTCGACTGTCTGGTGGGTTGGTCTCTGTAACCAAATGTCGCTACGAGAAGCATCTGGTCCATCGGAGAGGGGCTATTTAGGCTTATACACCGCCGATTTTAGCCCGTCAATAAACAATGTTGGCCGTGATGGATAACCGGTCTCATTGGCGTCTGAAATGTTCACTTTGACTGAAATTTGGTCAGGTATTGCAGAGGAAATGTGGGCGAACAGGCCTTCCAGAAATGCGTTTTCAAGCGGCGAGGACGCGCCGCCGGGGAGAGCCTCGGCTACAGTCGCTGGAGAGTGCTCCAGGATTGGGCGAAGTCGGCGCCGAGACCAGCGCGCCCTGCGTCTCGCGTCAGACCTGCACCTCAGCAACGTCGAGTTCCGGGGCACGACGAACCTGGATATTCAAGCTCAACGAATAGTCGCTCGAGTCGAGTCTTTACCTCGGACCAGGAGTTATCGTCCGGATTGAATTCCATGTCAGCCAGGCGAGCATCAAGCAAGCTTTTGCAGCGTCTGTAACCGCGAGGGTGTTTGGCACACAGAACAGGGATGGTGGTTCACCTGGAGACGCCTTGACAGGGAAAAACATGGCGCCATGATCCGGACGCGTTGCGTCGGACACCGGTATGGCCAAGTAGTTGCTCTGTCAAAGATGAGCGATGACAAGGGAAGGCGCCCCTTCCTTCCGTGGTCTTGTCTCTTGCTATCTGCCACAACATCGACGAAGATACAAACTGAATTTCGCTTGGCTGTATTTCAAAACAGGATTCGGCTGCGAGTCGGGGCGGGTCAATGGGACTCCCTTCCCCCCAGCGGCCAAATCCGAAGTGGCACCTGTCCCCGATTTCGATGAGGAAGGAATTATGAGCGCAGTGCAACAGAGTCATGATGGATATGCTGCCGCAACCTCGAGCGACACAGTCGAGGGGCCGACTCAGAGTGAGAGCAGCAACGATGGTAGTGCGCCGACTGCCGAAACTGGCAATGTCGATAAGATCAGAGAAATCCTTTTCGGTGGGCAGATGCGCGACTACGACAAGAGATTTACTCGGCTCGAGGAACGCCTTCTCAAAGAATCGGCTGAGTTGCGCGAGGGCAGCAAGAGAAGCGTCGAAGCATTGGAGACGTTCGTGAAAAACGAGTTCGCGGCGTTGGCTAACCGCCTCCAGTCGGAACAACAAAGTCGCGAAGGTTCCGTCCAGGGAGTGTCACGCGAACTTCACGACGCGATCAAGTCGCTGGATAGCAAGCTCGCACAGTTTTCCAACCAGACTATTGAGGCAGAACGCGACCTGCGTCAGCAGCTACTTGACCAGTCGAAGAATCTGAATGAAGAGATTCGCCGAAAGCACGATGATGTTTCGGCTACACTCGAACGAGAGTTGGCCGAACTCAATCACGAGAAAACTGATCGCGCCTCACTGTCGGCCCTATTCACTGAGCTGGCCCTACGACTGGCCAACGATTTCAAAATCCCCGGCGAAAACTGACGGTCAATCCTGAACGACCAGTCCCCCGTAACCGATGGGGTATCCCGGTACAGATCTAATGACGGTGTCCGGCGCACAAGGCATCCTCGATGAAGACACGTCCCATGTTACTTCGGACGAAGGGACCGTGGCTGAACTCCGTAGCCTGCTGCTCGGGCCGGCTGAGGCGCAACTCGCCGAGGTGCATGAGCGGCTCCTTAATCCGCAACGACAGGTCGAGGAAGTCAGTCGAGTGCTTCCCGACGCGATCGCGGTGCGATCCCGGCAGGACGACGATCTAACAACGGCCCTGGCGCCGACAGTTTCTGCGGCATTGGAATACTCTGTCCGGAAAGACCCGCAACCCTTGGCCGACGCGATTTTTCCGATCATGGGGCCGGCGATACGCAAAGCCATCGCCGCCGCCCTTAGCGGTATGGCCCAATCCTTCAATCAGACTTTGACCCATAGCATGTCGGCTCGAGGTCTGGCCTGGAGATGGGAGGCGCTCAGGACCGGTCGTCCTTTTTCCGAAGTAGTGCTCCTGCACACGCTCCTGTTTCGCGTCGAGCAGATTTTTCTAATCCACAAGGAGACTGGTCTGTTGTTGCGCCAGGTTTCGGCCGCGAATGCGGCTGTGCAGGACGCTGACATGGTTTCCGGCATGCTGACAGCCATTCAGGATTTCGTCCGAGACTCTTTCACCACTCGGCAGGGCGAAGAACTGGAAACGTTGCAGGTTGGCGAATTGACTGTTTGGATCGAACAGGGACCACAGGCCATCCTGGCCGGTGTTATTCGGGGTAATGCCCCACAGCAGCTTAGAGAGGTTTTCCAGGAGACACTCGAGAAAATTCATCTCCAGTATGGTGCTGGGCTCGATAAATTTTCCGGTGATGCGACCCCTTTTGCCGGCACCGAGGTGTTGCTCGAAGATTGCATACAATCAGGCTACGACGTGGAACAGCACGGGGCAAACGCCGGCCGCAAAGTCAGTCCGTTAATGGTAATCGTCGGCATCGTTCTACTGGCGCTCGCGGTTTGGGGCTTCTTCTGGCTACGCGATCGCCGGCGATGGGACGCCTACGTGGAGAGACTACGAGCGGAACCCGGAATTGTGGTGACCAATACAGGGAAGCAGGGTGGGAAACATTTTGTCAGTGGACTGCGCGACCCGTTGTCTCGTGATCCGGCAACCATGATCCAGGACTCAGGACTCGACTCGAAATCGGTTGTGGAACGCTGGCAGCCCTTCCAGGCATTGACGCCTGACTTTGTTTTGGCCAGGGCAAAAAAGTCACTGGAACCCCCACCAACCGTGAAACTGCTCCTGAACGATGGTCTTCTGGAGGCTGAAGGGTTCGCCTCACACCAGTGGGTGTTGGAGACGCGCCGCGTGGCTCGCTTGCTGCCCGGTGTTAGTCAATTCCGAGAGGACAAACTGTTCGATCTTGAACGGATTGAAAACCCGCTGCTGATGTTCGACCTGAACCAGGCGCAAATTAGGTCCGATCAGCAAGAGAAGTTAAAGCAATTGGTGGCCGAAATCGAGCATCTACGGCAGCTGGCCGGAGAAAAGAAAGTCAGACTGGAGATCACGGGACATACAGACGGAAGCGGAACGGAGACCCAAAACAGCACGCTGAGTCAGGGCCGGGCTGAGACCGTAACTACCGTACTTAAAGCGAATCTGCCCGCTTGGACCAATCTGACGATCACCACGGTGGGATCGAAGGAGAAACTGCGCGAGGAGGTCACTGAGACCGACCGGGCGACAAATCGTAGCGTAACGCTTAAAGTTATAGTTACTGACACTAACTAGAGGGGCCACGCTTAGTATGATCCAGAAGAAAGTGTGCATGCTGGGAACTTTCGCCGTCGGAAAGACAAGTCTGGTGCGGCGATTCGTTGAGAGCATCTACTCCGACAAATACCACACCACCGTAGGGGTGAAGATCGACAAAAAGTTGGTCCAGCTCGACGAATCAGAACTCATGTTAATCTTGTGGGATATTGAAGGAAGCCAGTCAGAACATGAGCTACGAAAGTCTTACTTGCGTGGTGCGGCCGGCTATCTTCTGGTTGCTGACGGAACCCGACAGGACACACTGTATAAAGCGCTGGCCCTCCAGACGAGGGTAGAGGAAACAATAGGGGCCGCCCCGTTCCTGCTCTTGATTAACAAGGCGGACCTTACTGATGAGTGGAGCATTAGCGAGCGCGAAACGACGGCTCTGCGAGAGAAGGGCTGGGAAGTAATCCAGACCAGCGCCAAGACGGGACTCGGCGTTGAGGATGCGTTTCACACCCTGGCAAAGAAACTGGCGGAGGCCTAAATGAGAGATCTACCTCTTCCCATCCGCGATTTTATTCTGTCGCTTACTGATGACATGCTCTCTCCGGCCTACCTGCTGGTAACTGAGAATGGTCGACTGATCGAGTGGGGCGGCGATCTCGAATCCTACGGTGTCAAGGAACTGGAAAAAAACCTGGATGTGAGCGACCATATTCTCTTCCTCGTTGGTGTCCTGCCCCTCGGAGGTAAGAGCCTTTTCCTCCCTCGCGTGCAAACGAAACCCGGGGTATTTGCCTTTGCCGACGTGTATCTCTTCAGTCGTGAACAGGGAACCTGGATCTTGTTACTCGATTCGACCGCAGAAACGGCCCGACGGTACACCATGCAGCAGGAGCTTTACGATTCTCGCTTGCAAGTGACAGATCTGGAGCGTGACGGCGACGCCCTCTACAAAGCCAACGCTGTTTTGGAACAGTTGGTCAGCGAACGCACGGCCGAATTGTCGCAAACGGTCCTGCAACTGAGACAGCAGATAGCCGAAATCGAGCGCGCCCGAAAAATCCCGCAGGAGAACTAATCAGTTTTAGGCGCCTTGCAGGTGAGACGCCTGCGGTCCCAGCAGGCGGAGCACTCCAAAGAAACCGCTTTGTAACTCTTCGTTGACATTGATCTTGTGCGGCACTTAATATCGTTGCAATAAGAATAGTTCAAAGATCAATGGAGCGCCATGCTTCTTCAAGCAACCGCCGCAGCCACTGAAACTATTGGCAGCCCAATCACGGCTTACTGGCCGGTAATGATCTTCTTTCTGGTGGCCATCGTCTTTCCGGTGCTGCCCATCGTTCTCGGCCGCTTTCTGCGGCCAATCAACTACGGCAAAGAGAAGATGCGCCCGTACGAGTGTGGTATCGATCCGAAGACGGAAGCGCACGATCGTTTCACGGTGCGCTACTACATCGTGGCGATGCTGTTCTTGATCTTCGATGTGGAAACGATCTTCCTGCTGCCCTGGGCAATTATTTTTATGGGCGACGACTTCTCGTTTACGCGATTCGCTATGATCGAAATGTTTGTCTTTATCGGCATCCTGGTAGTTGGCTATTACTATGCCTGGCGCAAAGGCGCGCTGGAATGGGCCTAAAAGACGTAAATAGTAAATCGTGAATCGTATATGGTCGTCTGTCCCTCGTTGCGTCGGCCATCGAAAACTCCTTCTTACTATTCACGATTTACTATTTACGATTTACGAACTTATGGCTGAACATCAAGAAGGATTCGTTCTAACAACAGTCGATTCGATCATGAACTCGCTGCGCCGCAATGTGGCCGCGAAGGCGCTCGATCTTGGCGCGCCGGTGGTCAACTGGGCGCGCAAGTCCGCGCTTTGGCCAATGACTTTCGGACTAGCGTGTTGTGCGATCGAAATGATCGCCACCGGCGCCGGCCGGTTTGATATAGATCGATTTGGAGCAGGTGTTTTCCGACCCAGCCCGCGGCAGAGCGACCTGATTATTATTGCTGGGACCGTGACTTTGAAGATGGGGCCGGTCGTGCGCAGAGTTTACGAACAGATGCCTGAACCGAAGTGGGCTATAGCCATGGGCGCCTGTGCTTCAACCGGCGGACCATTTGATTCTTACTCGACGATGCAAGGCGTGGATCGCTGCATTCCCGTGGACGTCTACATTCCCGGTTGTCCACCGCGACCCGAAGCATTGCTCTATGGCTTGATGCGCCTGCAAGACATCATCATGCGCGAGGCGCCGTCCGCTTACATATTCGAGTCGGACGGTTCGGTACACCGCCAGCGCACTCTTGAAGGCGATGACGATTTGGCGGGCGTTCTTGAAACGGACTCGGAAGAGATTCCCGTAGGAGTGCAGCGGCAAGCGTAGTGCGACGCCACTTTGGATTGAGCTGCGTTACCGCAGAGCGCCTTCATTGAGCACTGAATCCAAAGCGCCGTCGCCGCTTCGCTCTGCCGGCGCACTCCAAAATTTGCGGCTTCTGCTTCCTGCGCATTTTTTCAGGAGCACCTTAGAAAAATAACCGCGCCATTGATGCGCTTCCCTGGAGAATCACCATGAAGACAATTTCTGCAAAAAAGTTACTGCCCGTAGTCATGATTATTGGAGCATTGCTCTGGTCCGGAATTATCGTCGGCGCGCAAACGAAGCCGAAGATCAGGCGTTCCACTCGAAGACCTGCCACGCGCCTTGTGCCGGTCGGTACGAACCTCAAGATTCGGCTCGAAGACACGCTGTCCAGCAAGGACTCGCGTGTCGGGGACAGGTTCACCGCCACTGTGACCGATCCAGCCCGGTTTGATGAAGCAACTGTCACCGGCCATATCAGCTCGATTCAGAAATCAGGAAAAGTCAAAGGACGCACCTCGATGAACCTGGCTTTTGACTCGATCGAGTTGCGTGACGGGCGCAAGGGAACGCTGCATGGCTATATCACTCGAGTCTACGGCGACGACGCGGGCCGAGCTGATGATGAG
>CAZVHN010000692.1:0-6004 GCA_964626895.1 uncultured Chloracidobacterium sp.
TCAACGCTGATTAGTATTTTCCTCTCGCCTTTGGATGTACACATTAATCGATCGCCGATTGCCGGCAAGATAACTGATGTCTCGTACACCAAGGGAAAGTTTCTAATGGCGACGGATGAGAAGGCCAGTTTGGTGAACGAGCAGAACGCGCTCACCATTGAGGGAAGCAGGATTACGATCGTGTGCAAACAGATTGCCGGCATCCTGGCGCGCCGCATAATATGCTGGAAACACGAGGGAGAGGTGGTCGCGATGGGAGAACGGTTTGGTTTGATCAAATTCAGCTCGCGCACCGATGTCATAGTGCCGGAAAGCGTTGAGGTTTTAGTCACACCGGGTATGCGAGTAAAGGGCGGGACCACGGTTATCGGCCGGCTAAAATAATAGGAGCGACTGCCTCTTGCATCCTGATCATCAAGTAAAAAATCCGGAACGCCGCGGCTTAAGGAAGGGCGTATATCTCATCCCTTCGGTTTTCACGGCGGCTAATATTGGTATGGGCTTTTATGCCGTGATGGCGGCGGTTCGAGGGTTTCAGTTTATCGGCGGCTCCGAACAGGACCTCGTCCACGCGTCTACCTATCTTGACAGCGCAGCGAAGGCAATCGGCTGGGCAGTTCTTTTTGACATGCTCGACGGCCGTATTGCGCGCATGACCAAAACAACAACGGAGATCGGAGTCCAGCTCGATTCAATTGCTGACGTTGTCACGTTTGGGCTTGCCCCTGCGGTCTTGGCGTATGTGTGGGGTTTTGGCGCAGTTTTGAAAGAACGAAGCGACTTGCACCAGTTAGCCTGGTTTCTTTTGTTCATGTACTTGATGTGTGGAGCTTTTCGTCTGGCCCGTTTTAACGTTCAGGCGTCCCGTCCACGCATTCTTGCCGAGGGCACGATAAAAGTCGACAAGAAGAGCTTTGTTGGTCTGCCAATCCCTGTGGCCGGAGGACTGATCGCGGCAATAATTCATTTCAACCCGCTTCCGCTGCTGCACTATGGACCGGAAAGGGCGAAAATCTATTCGTTGCTTCTGATGGCGCTGGTGGGACTGCTTGGCCTGCTGATGGTCAGCACGCTTCGTTTCTCGAGTTTTAAGACAGTTGGGACTCGCAGCCGCAGCATGCGAACGATAATCCTTGCTGTGGCTGTGGGAATGCTAATCTTCTTGTACTCCCGCCACGTCCTACTCGTGCTGGTGGTTTCCTATATTTTGCACGGATTGCTTTCGCGCTTG
The DNA here is from genome assembly GCA_964626895.1 of uncultured Chloracidobacterium sp. GTDB lineage: Bacteria > Acidobacteriota > Blastocatellia > Pyrinomonadales > Pyrinomonadaceae > PSRF01. The sequence continues at coordinate 1,232 of CAZVHN010000692.1, forward strand.
GTAGGCGTTTTCCGGAAGCGTCCAGAGCTCAGCGAAACCAAAATTGAAGCGGAGCAGATGTAACCGTCTTTGGGCTTTCCGTTGGCTGGGCGAACGCAAGAAAACCGTGCTCGGTTGTTAAGAGCACCGCATCGCCCACAGCTATCGGCGAAGCAGATGTCGTTATCTCCTCACCCGTCGGAAGGGAATTAACCTGCCGTCCGTCTCGCAACCCGAGCACAACTCCAGCTGGACTGGAAAGCGGAGTAAATAACGCGCCGTCTTCGGCAGTTAGCGGCTGCGCGGATATCCTTCCCGGGAGCTGTCGTTTCCACACCCGCCGGCCATTCAGCGAAAATCGATACGCAAAGTTATCCAAAGACGCCACCAGGAGTGCGTTGTCAACCAGGGCGACTGCTTCCACTCCCGCGCCGGTGCGTTTGCGCCAGAGCAAGCGGCCATCCACTGACCTGACCGCGTAGAGGTATCCATCTCCAGATCCAAAATAGACCGTGTCATTCTCAACCGCCACTGGCCCATGAACCGATCCCTTAGTGCGATAGCGCCACAACATCTTCCCGGTGGCCTCTTCGATAGCGAGCAGATTTCCGTCGTCATTGCCGGCGTAGACCCTTCCATTCACCGCTACAGGATGGCAATTGAAACGCCCTCCGTATGGCAGAGTCCACAAGGTCTCCCCGTTGCTCTTGTCAAAAGCGTGAAATCGCCCATCGCTTCCACCAGCGAGCAGTTTGCTTCCACTGATCGACAGACTGCCGCGCAGTGGCATCGCCAGCGTCCGCATCCATTGCGCTACGCCACCCTCGCGACCAAGGGCGCGCAGAGTGCCGGTTGCGCGGCGAACTCCGGCCTCTGACGTTCCGCCTTCTGGTCCTATTTCCGAAGCCACATAAACCCCTCGGTCGTCGGCTACCGGCGATGCCGAAAGTTCCCCACCCATTTCTGACCGCCAGTTGAGTTGCCCGTCACGTGCTCTAAGCGAGACGATCGTTCCTCCCGCCAGAGGAAGGTAGATCCGTTCCTCATCAAATGCCGGCGTGAGATTCAGCGTTAGATTTGAGTCGTAGCGCCACCTAATTGTTAAAGGCTGAGAAAGGGCTACCTGGGTTCCGGCGCGGGCGTGGCCAGCATTCACAACCAACGCTGCGCCGAAAGCAAGGACCAGGAAAAGAACGATTTCCTTTGGCAGAGTAAATGTCGGCATCTTTTCAATCTACTTTAACTACTATACGACAAATAGCAACCCTGAGGTTTTGAGTTATTCTGATGCGAAAAGTATAATCCACGACTTCTCGTCGCAATCCTATTCGCTTAGACGCACGAAAACCATCAGAGGTTATCTTTCTTGCCCAACGCTAATCATCACGAGACCGTCATCATACTCGACTTTGGATCTCAATATACACAACTCATAGCCCGGCGCGTCCGCGAGGCCGGAGTCTACTGCGAAATTCTGCCCTTCAGCACTCCAGCCGAAAAGATCGCGGCACGGCATCCGCGAGGGATGATTCTTTCGGGTAGTCCAGCCTCCGTTTATCAGGAAGGAGCACCAAAGCCGGCAGCAAGTCTCGTGGAAACCGTGGATTGCCCAGTACTCGGAATCTGTTACGGCCTGCAAGTTCTGGCTTTTGAAATGGGCGGCGAAGTGAGGTCTTCTCCCAGCCGGGAGTTTGGCTATGCGAGGCTAAAGGTAACCGACCCCAACAGTCGTTTGTTCACCGGGCTTCCTGGCGAGATGGATGTGTGGATGAGTCATGGGGATCACGTGACAGGTGTGCCACCTGGATTTCAAGTGACTGCGGTTACAGACGATGCGCTGAATGCCATTGAGGATGCAAGCCGCGGAATATTCGGCGTGCAGTTCCATCCGGAAGTAGCTCACACGCCACTGGGCGCACAAGTGCTACGCAACTTTCTCTTCTCGGTTTGTGAGTGTCGGGGAGATTGGTCACCCGCAGCAGTGATTGAAGAGCAAACCACTCGCATTCGCGAGCAGCTTGGCGGGGTCGGGAACGTAGTCTCCGGTCTCTCAGGCGGAGTCGATTCGACCGTGGCGTCGGCCCTTGTTCATCAAGCAATCGGGGAAAGACAGACTTGCATTTTCGTCGACAATGGCCTGTTGCGCGAAGGGGAGTTTGAATCAACGATGGCTTTGCTGAAACAGTCAATGAACTTGAATATTACCGGAGTCCGGGCCGGGCACCTCTTTCTGGGTGCGCTCAAAGGAGTGACCGATCCGGAAGAGAAGCGTAAACGGATTGGCAAAGTCTTCATCGATGTCTTTGAGCGAGAAGCAAATAAACTGGGCGGAGTTGCCTACCTGGTGCAGGGAACCCTTTATCCTGACGTGATCGAGTCCGTTTCCGTGCGAGGGCCATCAGCCGTAATCAAGAGCCATCACAATGTAGGTGGGTTGCCTGAGAAGATGCACTTGCGCCTGATTGAACCGCTTCGAGAGCTGTTCAAGGATGAAGTGCGTTTGATCGGCAGGGAAGTGGGCGTTCCGGAAGAGATACTCTCACGCCATCCATTTCCTGGACCCGGGCTGGCGGTTCGGATCATTGGTGAGGTGACTGAAGAGCGAATTAGGCTGCTCCGGGCGGCTGACAGAATTCTGGACGAAGAGTTGCGGCTTGCGGAGCTCTATCATTCGGTCTGGCAGGCCTTCCCCGTGCTTCTTCCAATTTCGACGGTAGGAGTGATGGGTGATGAGCGCACCTATGAACGAGTGGTTGCGATCCGCGCGGTCACGAGCGTTGACGGAATGACGGCTGACTGGGCGAGACTGCCGCAAGAGGTGCTGGCGCGTATCTCTTCCAGATTGATATCCGAAATCCGGGGAATCAATCGCGTTGTTTACGACATTAGTTCTAAGCCCCCGAGCACGATTGAGTGGGAGTGACATAAGATTTTGGCACATCGCCGATAGGCGAGCCGGGAGTTCCTTCAGGTTGCGGATTTAAAAGCAGTTGTCAGCAACGGCAGAAAACATTCATATCAATTGTCTTATCTGCTGACTCGCAGTGCCCTCAGTCGGGTGAATCGCGAGCGTGCCTGGCCAGCGTGATATAGTGACGCAGTCATATTGAATTTTTAGTTCATTCCTGCTTGGGCAGGTAACAGCCAACATTTAGTTTCCTCTGTCATGCCGGACCAAAAATTCGTCCACCTGCATCTGCATACTGACTACAGCCTCCTAGACGGCGCGATACAGATCAAGCCACTTGCAAAACGCACCGAAGAACTTGGTATGTCAGCGTGCGCCATGACTGACCACGGAAACATGTTTGGCGCTATCTCTTTCTACAGTGCCATGAAGGGGCAGGGGGTGAAGCCGATAATTGGCTGCGAGACCTACATCACCCGTGGCAGTCGCCGCGATCGTTCCGCGGGTGCGCCAGGCGAGAAGGCGAATTTTCACCTGATCCTGCTGGCGAAGAATCTGGAAGGCTACCAAAACCTTGTCCGGCTTAGTTCGAAGGCTTACACCGAAGGTTTCTATTACAAGCCCCGGATCGATAAAGAGCTCCTAGCTGAACATGGGAAAGGACTAATTGCGCTCTCGGCTTGCATGTCAGGAGTGCCTTCGGCAATGCTGGCCCGCGAGAGATTTGATGAAGCCGCCGCTGCGGCAATCGAATTTGAAGAGATATTGGGGAAGGGCAACTATTTCCTCGAAATCCAGCAACACGGATTAGAAGCTCAGGATCGCATCCGAAAGCCTCTGGTTGAACTCTCGAAGCGCACAGGCGTTCCCCTGGTGGCCACTAACGATGCGCACTACCTCAGACCAGAAGATGCGCGAGCACACGATATCTTGTTGTGTATCGGCTCCGGCAAGACAGTCAAGGATACTAATCGCCTACGCTATCCCAGCCCCAACTTTTATGTTCGCTCGCCCGAGGAGATGTGGCGGATCTTTGGTGACGAGTTACCTGATGCTCTAACTCGCACCGTGGAAATCGCGGAGAGATGTGACCTTCGCCTACCGGAGAACGTCAACTATCTCCCAAATTATCCGATTCCCGAGTCTGACGCCGGGCTGTCTATCGATGAATATTTCGAAAAGGTAATCAGGAAGGGCTTCGAACGCCGTCGCCAAACGGTGTGGGATCGACAGATATCACGGAACGAGTTGAAGCATCCGCTCACGGATTATCAGACTCGACTGTCCAGCGAGATAGCCATGATTAAGCAAATGGGCTTCGCGGGATATTTCCTTGTGGTCTGGGACTTCGTTCAATACGCCCGGGAACACTCCATACCTGTGGGCCCTGGGCGCGGCTCAGCTGCCGGTTCTTTGGTCGCCTACTGCCTGGAAATTACTGATATCGATCCCCTCAAGTACAACCTTATCTTCGAGCGTTTCTTGAACCCAGGACGAGTATCTCTACCTGATATTGACATTGACTTCTGTGTTCGGGGGCGCGCAGAGGTTATTAATCACGTTGCCAACCTCTACGGCCGCGAGTCCGTTTGCCAGATCATTACCTTTGGGACACTCGCGTCGAGGGCCGCGATTAAGGACGTCGGAAGAGCTCTCGACATGCCTTACGCTGACGTCGATCGGATTGCCAAGCTCATCCCCCCGCCTGTTCGGGGCAGAAATGTTAGCCTGGCGCAGGCCCTCGAACAAGTTCCGGAACTGAAGAAGCAGGTTGAAACTAACCCGCAGGTTAAAGAACTAATGGAGATTGCTCAGCGCCTGGAGGGCTGTGCTCGCCACTCCTCGGTGCACGCTGCGGGGGTCGTTATCTCTCCTGTTCCGCTTCA
>CAZVHN010000693.1:0-8479 GCA_964626895.1 uncultured Chloracidobacterium sp.
CAGGCAAGTCCGTCAGCCACTCAGGCTATTTCCCTTCGACGTTGGGCGGGGGTATTCACCGAAGTACTTTGATTCGCGTTTGCTTCAACCACAAAAGGCGCGTCCGAAACTAGCGGAACGCGCCCTTGTGGTGGGGAGACAATGGCTCTGGGTTAGTTTGGCATCAAGACAGTATCAACCACGTGAATCACACCGTTGGACTGATAGACATTGGCGATTGAAACCGCGGAGGTACCACCCTTCTCGTCTTTGAGCATCAGATTGTTGCCGCTCATCCAGGCCCAAAGGTGGCCACCGCTGACAGTCTTGAACTGCGCTGTGCCGCCACCGGCCTTGATGCGCTTGGCAATCGCCTTGGAGTCAAACTTTCCGGCCAGAACGTGATAGGTCAGGATCTTTGTCAACATGGCCTTGTTCTCGGGCTTGACCAGAGTTTCGACAGTGCCTGCGGGTAGCTTGTCAAAGGCGGCGTTGGTGGGCGCAAAAACGGTGAATGGTCCTTTGCTTTTAAGCGTCTCAACCAGCCCCGCAGCTTTCACAGCAGCGACAAGGGTCGTGTGGTCAGCCGAATTTGCGGCATTGTCAATGATGTCCATAGACCTCATCATCGCCGCGCCACCGACCATCGGATTTGAGTCCTTCATCTGTGCGTAAACACTTTGATTTGCGATCGCGATTACTGCTACTGCGAGCAGCAGCATGAAAGATAGTTTCTTCACTGCTTCCATCCTTTTTCTGAGAAGATTTTTTGGAACTGCAAACGATATACGGCAGCCGTCGGAGTGCCGGATTGGGTTGCCTGAAAATAAATCGGCAGAGGAGGCCGCATCACGCGAAGACGCGGCGCTGATTAAGAGCTAACGAGGAAAAGCTAGTGACCAAATGACTTTAAATTCGTTTTCGTGCGGCTTCGCGTTATTTCGTGGATCGAGCCTTTGCCAACGGATGGCGATCCACAAAATCACACGAAAAGTCACGAAACTCAAAGCGCTTTTCTCTCATTAATAAAACCCAGCGAACATGCTTGACTGTTGTAGAGTTATTTTTGGGGACCTACACTCGATTCGGCGCGCATCGTGAACCTGTGGTGCTTACGGCCTGAAGATTGATGAATCGGCGAGACGAAAAACATACTCGACATTAAGCCATTGAGAAACGGGCTGACCCGCTTTCAGTGCGGGCCTAAACTCGATCTTGCATGCAGCTTTAATTGCGTTTTCAGTGAGTCCTCCCGGCAATCCTCGTAAGACCCGCACGCGATCGATCTTCCCGTTCGACGAAAGCACCACCTTCAAAATTACGTATCCCTGAACTCCAAGGCGACGAGCGTCTCTCGTGTAACCGGGTTTGGGTTTCGTAATGATCACTGCGCGAGAGTCTACCTCCCTGGAAGAAAGAATCGAGCCGGGTTGAGCTTTATCCTCGAGGATTCTCGCGAGCGTTCCCTCATCCGTGCATCGATAATCCTGATTCTTCTCTGCGGTCACGGGTGGGGCCGCATCCGTCGCGGAAGCAGTCGGGCTCGCTTCTTGAGGTTTTTCTGCGGCCGGAGGTGTGGGCACCCGGTCTTTCATTCGGCGGCCCGATTGCGAATAGACGGGCAAAGTCAGAAAAAGAATGGCGGTCAGAAGCGGTACCGGCAAGTTCATTGGCGATTCAATCCTGATGTTTCTATTGAATCATATCAACCGGGACCGGGTTATCGAAAGGTTGGCCGCGTGTCATTCTCGCCGAATTGCTCAGAAAATCGATCCTCTAGCAGGCCGCTGAAAAACTCATTTTGGAGTGCGGAGGCAGGCGTAGCGCGACTCCGCTTTCGATTTGCGAGCCTTAAATCCCCAAAGAATCAAAAGCGCCGTCGCCGCTTCGCTCTGCCGGCGCACTCCACATTACGCTCTCTTCGAACGCTGAAAGGGTTTTTCAACAGCCTGCAAGAACATTAAGAGGCGAGCCCCCGGCGCCCGCCTCTCAACTTGCCTACAGATGAGCTCGGAGGTTATTCCTCCGGGCCGGAACAGGTTGGTCCGTGAAGGGCGGGAATCTTTTGACTGATGACTGGATACTTTGGTGCTTCATCGATATTGATCTGCGTCCAGTGCGCATAGTTCTCAGGCACGTTAGTGTCGGCGAAGATTGCTTCCACGGGACACTCAGGCACACAGGCATCGCAGTCGATGCAGGTGTCGGCATTGATGTAGAGGCGATCAGGTAATTCGTGAAACGCCTCAACCGGACACACCGCAGCGCAATCCGTGTACTTGCAGTCAACACATAACTCCACTACCACATAGGTCATAGGGGGAGAAGCTCCTTTCGACAATGGCAAATGTTTATATGTAACGCGTGGAATGTCAACAGAAAACTTTCAATGCGCAAGATTGGAACATATTGAACTACGGTGCGTCTAATAAGAACAACTGTTTCATCCGACGAGTTGTTTCTGTCACTGCCGATGGTGCTCTCAATTTGAATACCATGCCGAAAGGAACCCTGAACGACACTAGTGCTTTGACCGCGTCGTTAAGAACAATATTCGAGCGGCGTGAGGAGTTGCACGCATACGTGGACTCGCTTGAGTTATCTTCGAGAGTGCCCGAGGACCTACCGCCGGCGATCTTCGCGCGAGTATTCAAGCGTGCGGGTTGTGTTTTCGGTAACGCTGGCCGCCGGCTCAGCTAACGATAGCGGTTGAGGGGCGCGAAACTCAACCGGCATTACGGCGGGTGCCGGCAGAGCGAGAGGCTGGCTCGTCGCAGTCGTGAGCCGCCCAAGTTGCCGGTAGAGGAAGATCTCCGTAACGGCAGCGGTAAAGAAAATGAGGAACATGAAAAGAACTATTAACTCTTCACCAAAGCCGCCTTCTCTCTTCAATGCAATCGGTCCGCCTAGCATGAGTCCCATGGTGGCAAGTGCGACCAGCACCATTGCCGTCACTATCGCACTAATAGCTCCGGTCTGTTTGGACTCGCTGCGTTCTTTCAGGCTGGTGCCGCAGCGATTACAGAAACTCAGTCCCGGCGCGATTGGGCTACCACAACCTGAACAGTACATAATTGGTCCTTTCAGTGTGAAAAAGACTGCGCGCGGCGGTAGGCGCTTTATCGTTCTTCACTGTAGAACGGCTGAGCGCAAGATTAGGTTCCTACCAACTCGCTTTGGATTTCGGGCTTTAGCGTCCGGGCACATACGTTAGCCAAAAATAGATCGCCTGGCCAACCCCAATGAAGAAACCGATTATGGCGCCAAAGAGTTCTATTGTCTTCAAGTGCTGGGCGGCCACCGACAGCACCAGCGATTCAAGCTTTTCAACAGGGTACTCGGAAACCTTGTTGCGCACGAGGCTGCCGACATCAAATTCGGCGATGGCCGTGGGCAGACGCTCGCGCGCGGCGGAGGTGATTCGCTCGACCAGAGCCGCACTCGCGCGCTTTACCGAGTGCTCCGAAAGGTGATCTCCCAGCCGGCCAATCGGCGCTATCAGCAACCGCTCGATCTGCGCGGTCATGACGGCGTTGATGGTTCGTGCGGTATCTTCGTGCGACAGGATATCGAGCAGGCTGGTGGTCAGAAAGTTCTTGAGACGCGTTGCGGAATCGGGGTTGATTCGCTTGAGCGCTGAGTCCAGCGTTTGCGAACGCAAGCTTGCGAGGGCATCTTTAACATAGGCAGAGACCGATCGCGTCAGTTCCGGACTTTGGGCCAACTCGAGAATTCGATCCGCCACTTGTGTCTTCATCAACTCAAACTTATCCGGCTCTATCTGGCCGATAATTTCATTCAGCGGACGTGCGAGTAGACTGTCGATAGTCGAGTTCAGAAAAGCTTCGGCTTCCTGCGCGAACGCCGGACCGCGCAGATACTCCTCCACGCGCTTGGGTAGCGTCTTATTGATCAACTCGTCCACTTCGCGGTGAATGCGCTCGCGCGAAATGAAGATCTTCTTGAACAGTGAGAGCTGCTGGTAATAGTCATCGACCTCGCGTTTGATCAGTGCGCCCATCTGTTGTCGAGTGTTCTGACTGGTAGCAATATCGGCAAGATGATGGACGATGGGCGGGACTTGCTGGTCCAGGCGCTCTTTGATGAAAGCCACGGTTTCGGGAGTAAAGGTATCGGCGAGCGTGGCATTGCTGCGGGCGAGATCGTCCAGACGTCCCGAGATGAACTCCCGCACTTTTCGGTTGAACACTTCTTCGCCAACCAAATTTTGAAAGCGTTCTTCTACAAAACCCGAGATCTGATCGAGTGCATCATCGCTTAAAGTGGCGTCAATTCGGCGCGCCAATAGCTGGTCGATTTGTCGATCCACAAAGCGCGCAATCGCCGCGGCCGTCTCCTCGCTCTTGAGCATCGCCGCAATATATTCAGCCAGCCGGTACTGCAAGGCGGAAATCGTGTCGAGTACAGGTGTGCGGGCGGCGGCCGGCAGCGCGTCGATGAATGATGGGTAAACAGTGGCCAGCAGATCCGCAGTGTAGGCGTTGACGAAATCCTCGACCTTGCGCTGGAAAAAATCTGTTTCGAACAGGGCATTGAAAACTGTCTCCTGCGAAACAAGCTCGTTCCCGACGGCGTTGCCGATAGACTGGGCCAGCCGCCCGCGGTGCCGCGGGATCATTCCTTGCGGCCAGACCGTAAAACCCAGGATCTTAACTGGCTGATAAGGATGAAAGAGCATCCAGATCGCCAGCCACGCGGCGCCATAGCCGTGAATTGTCGCAATCACGATGATGGCAATGCCGATTAATAACTTGAATGTAAAGGGATCGATGGCTTGACCTCAGTTGCCGACGGCTAATCTTCAGGGGGAACAATCAGAATGCTAAACGGAGGTAGGGACAGGCGTCAAACAGTGTCCGCAACTGCATTACATGACTGTGATTGGGAGAGGCCGTGTGAAAACCCTAGAACGACCTACGGTAATTTGCAGGTCAGGAAGGCGGACCCTGTCCCCGCCTCAAGCTTGAAAGCCACTCAATTTTGCAACATTGAGGTTCGACATTTGAGAGCGATGTGATGAAGCTCCTATGAAGGGTGAGAACAAATTGAGTTGTTAGTCTGAACGATTTCTGTTCTCGTCGTAAGAGCGGGGACAGGGTCCGCCTTCCTGACCTGCAAATTACCGTAGCTAGTTCTGTAACTTTTTCGAAGTCAAACCCCAGCCCTTGTTTTAACCCGGAATTTCAACTTCATAGCCGGCGTTGATCCAGGCGCTGGTGCCGCCGGTTACGTTCAAGAGATTGGCGAAGTCGTGTTGCTGCAGGATGCTGGTCGCGGCGCTGGAGCGGTAACCGCCGGCGCAGATCACGGCGGTGAGTTTTGACGGTTCGAGCTCTAAGACCGGGACCCGCTGTTTCAGACTGGAGAGTGGTTCAGCGATGGCCCCGGGCACATGACCGCTGGTGTACTCGGGAGGACGACGCACGTCGAGCACTTGGAAATCGGTTTGGCTCGCAATCAAATCATTCAATTCATCAACCGTGATTTGGCGCACTGTGGCCACTTCCAGACCAGCCCCGCGCCAGGCGTCCATGCCGCCGCTTAAGTAGCCTCGCGCGCTCTCGATCCCCACGCGGGCCAGCCGCGTCTGAGCTGCGTCAACTCTTGCTTCGGAGTCAGCGACGATGACGATGGGACTTTGAAAGGAGATCAAAGAGGCCGCCCAAATCGCAAACTGCCCACCGAGACCAATATTGAGTGAACCGGGAACATGAGCGGCGCCAAACTCCGCTGCGGAGCGAACATCAAGAACCACGTAACCCTGGGAGATCAATTCGGCGACTTCCAACGGGGAAAGAGCCGCAGGCTTTGCCAGCGCAGCCAACGGCACCGCACCTGTCCGATTAATCTCGGCATCTTTCGAAAAGTATGCCGGAGCTTCGGGCAGCTCAGTGGTCATCATGATAATGAACTCGTCCTTCGACATTGGCTTGAGCGCGTAATTGACCTTCTTCTGCTCGCCGATGGTCGAAGAAGTCTCCTTCGACATGTTGCGCCCACACATCGAGCCGGCGCCGTGTGCCGGATAAACCTCGACATCATCTGAAAGCTGCAACAATTTCTGGTGCAGACTGTCGTACATCATCCCAGCCATCATCTGTGGCGTGTAGCCTTTGCCTCCTGCGAGATCAGGGCGACCAACGTCGCCGATGAAGAGTGTGTCGCCGGTGAGCACTTTTTGCGGCTCGTGCGACACTTCTGTGTCAATGACGAGCACGGACACACTCTCCGGCGTGTGCCCCGGTGTTTCGATCAATCGCAGCACAACCTTGCCAATTGTGATCTCGTCGCCATCTCGGACGGCCCGATGCGGAAACGTCGCGCCGGCCTTTTCGCTGAAGACAATCTCGGCGCCGGTGCGAGCGGCAAGCTCTCGATGGCCGCTCACGAAATCCGCATGCAGGTGAGTTTCGATTACGTACTTGATCTTCAAGCCCTTCGTTTCGGCTTCGCTGAGGTACTGATCTACGTCGCGCTGAGGGTCAACCACCACGGCCTCACCGTCCGAGCCTATTAGGTACGAAGCGTGCGCCAGACAGCCGAGATAGAATTGTTTGAAATACATAGGAACTACGTGCTTTGAACTTTGTACTTTGACCTTCGACCTATGGATTCCGAGCAAGCGGCGCAACACGGACAAAGGTCAAAACTCTAAATTTAAAGTACTCAGTGATTAAAGTTTTACCGAATTTGAGGTCTTCTCGCAAGGGAAACAAGGTGGCCGAAAAGCAGGAGGCAGGAGCAGGAGGCAGACGGCAGGACTAGGCACTCAATACTTGAAGCGAAATGCGAGAAACCTAAGGAGGGGCGACCAGGTAAGAATAAATCTCCCGGGGAGAGAATTATGGCGGGCTGGCGTTCAATTATTCGGGGGTTGTTTCTTCAGCGGTGACCTCTAGCCGCGAGTGCGGGGAGGCATTTCGATGAGGAAAGCGGATAATCCTCGGTTAGCGAGTAAGATCAACCTACTCCCCACCGATGCTAAATCGTTATAGCGGCGCGCACATTGGAATTGTGGGAAACCAACATTTCTGTGCTACCGGAAAGCAAGGGCGTGAGTGGCTTCGTGATGATGTATAACAATACTTCGCACACCTGGCGCGTGCCCGTTCCGATAGTGTTTCCCTTCTCATCCTGCAGCACATAAATCTTGCCGTGAAAGTCCAAAGGAAACGTCATAGGTATTGTGCACATGTTTTTCCCCGCGTAGGACACTCATCAAACTGCCAGGTGGCGATTATTTCAATTTGCCCGCACTCAGTTTTCGTCGAACGGCCCCGGCGGCTCCCAGAAGTCCGGTGCCAAGAAGCAACATGCTGGCTGGCTCGGGTACTGGTTGGTTGGGGACGCCTACGTCACTACCCTCGCCGTCCGCTCCAACTCGCTGGAACCGCACGAAGATGGCGTTGCAGATTTGCGCCTCGGTTAGGCCCGCAAACGAAGTCCCGCTCACGATGAAGGTCAAGCTTGCGCCGGGTGCGATTCCATCGTTCGGGCTACCGCCGCTGAAGTTGCCCGTTGTCCATCCGAAGTCGAGCACGGCGTTGCTGAACTGAGGCACATTCCCCAATGCGTTGTTGCGGAAGGTAAATCCGGCGACGTTGCCTCCACTGAAGTTGTTGAGGCCCGAGGAACTGCTGCCCGAGAAATCACCTGCGACGAGGTCGAAACCGATGCCGGTGACCCTGGCGTCGAAAGGCGACGTGTTGGTAATGGTGAAGGTCAGGGTGTTAGTACCAGGGTTGAACGTACAATTAACGGTAGCAGTAGCCAAACTGCCGGTGGAATTTCCCACGATTGTGATTGACTCGGCCTTCGCTGTCACACTTATGAACAAGCAAAGCGCGAATGAAATTGCAAGTTTGTGAAAAACGCTAACTGATCGCATTAAATCCTCACGCAGTCATCTCAACAAGACCTTTATTTAGGTAATCTGGCCAGGTAAGACTGCCGGGGCAACCCAAGCCTGACTAATCTGTATGAATACTAAGAAGTTCTGAGCAGTGGTCTTAAAGCTACCGCTTCCCTACTTTGAAACCGGCAATGAGACCTGGTTTCCAGAATAATGCAGGCAGGTAAAGGGTTTCGTGAGTATCAGAAGTAGTCAGAAGTTTCTATAACTCGACGTTCCCGGTCTCGTTTTCACGCGACAGACGATAAAACTCCCGCGCCGGCTTCAAGGGGCGCAGCATCCAGTAAGGCCGGCGTGTGCCGTCCGGTGAGTACGTATCGGCAGGTCGCGTCATTGCCAACCATTTCCGGTAAACGTCGCGCGACTTATTTGTATCCACGGAGATATCGCCGTACTTGTCTTCCGCTTCGGCCTTCTTCACGCGCACCGCCTGATGCCAGCAGTGCATCCCGGACACGGGATCGGGATGAACCGGGAACGTCAAATTCTGATGCACGCCCACATCGCTCCACCAGATGCGCAACGTGTCGGGATCGCTCGACTGGTAAGCCTCGACGCCTTTCTCGC
>CAZVHN010000694.1:0-5530 GCA_964626895.1 uncultured Chloracidobacterium sp.
ATGGCCGCAATCACCCAACCTACCATTGGGCCGACGTAGCCTTGCCCAATCGCCTTGAAGGATTGGAGCCTCAACGGAATCGTTTCGCCCCGGCTCAAACCAAGGATTACCCCGCGCCACGCCAGCAAACCTCCAAGAGTAACAATGAAAGCTGGAATGTTGACGTACGCGGTCAAAGCACCCTGGAAGGAACCGACAGCGACGCCCACGGCAATACCGGCGGCTAAAGACGGAACCAGTCCCCATCCAAACCACCCCTGTGCCATCGCCGCAATTCCTCCAGCAAGACCAACAAGCGAACCGACCGACAGGTCGATCTGCCCGGTGATGATGATCATTAGCATGCCGACTGCCAGCACACCGGTCACTGCTGTTTGCCTCATCAGATTCGAAAAGTTTCGCGGGTCGAGGAAGATCTGGCTGGTTGAATAGTGGAAGTAGACCCAGATGGCGATTAGGGCAAACAGCATCGTGTAAGCACGAAGCGTGTCGGTATTGATCTTGAATCTACCGAGTCGAGTTTGCGGAGCCTCGGCTTCTTCCACTGACACCACTAAATCCGAATTGACTGGGGGACCTTCGCTGATTGGATCGTGCGGTTGGCTCATTGTTCCGTTGCCTTCGCTACATTAGGAGCAATATCTATATAGATTCCAGTTCCTATTCTGACCAGACTAAAAAGACCAAGAACGATCCACGAAATCACACCAAATGGCACGAAAAGAGGTCTGAGTTCGAGTCATTTCGTGTGAGTTCGTGGATCGTCTAATTCTTCCTCCGAATGGCAACCACTCTTCAGCAGTCCGCAGGACTGCAACGAGCAACGACCCGGTCGCTACCGCTCGGGGTTCTGACATTTACTACGCTGCTCGCGCCGCATGTCCGGTCGCGCAAGCCATGACGGCTTCCGGTGTGGCAGTCGCGCGCGTGAACTCGCCGGTCATTCTTCCTTCATGCAAAACAATGATGCGATCGGAGAGCCCGAGCACTTCGGGCAGCTCTGACGAAACGAGCACGATTGCTAGTCCCGTCTTCGCCAGGGCGTTGATCTGGGCATAGATTTCCTGCTTGGCGCCCACGTCGATGCCGCGGGTCGGTTCGTCTAAAAACAGGACCCGCGGATTGGTTAACAACCATTTGGCCAGGACGATCTTCTGTTGGTTACCGCCTGACAGCGTTCCGGCGATGGTGAAAACCGAGTTCGCTTTCACTCGCAAGTCTTTCATCGCGCGCTCACTCGCTGCCGATTCGGCGTCGATACTCGTTATGAAGCGGCCGGAAATGCGCCGCAGCCCAGCGAGCGTCATGTTGCAAAGAATTGTTTGGCCCAATACAAGTCCGAAGCGTTTGCGATCCTCGGTCACAAAACCGATGCCCTGTTTGATGGCGTCGGCCGGATCCGAAATCTGAACAGGTTTACCCGCAATCTTTACCACCCCCGTTCTGGAGCCGGCGTGAGCACCAAAAATAGCCATTAGTAGATCGCTTCGCCCGGCCCCCATGAGACCGGCAATTCCCAACACCTCGCCGCGGCGTACATAGAAACTAACCTTCTCGACCAGCTTTTTCCCGGGAACGTCGGGGTCCTCCACCGACATATTCTCGACTTCAAAGACAACTTCTCCGTGAGCGTGGTCTACAGTAGGAAAGATGTCACCCACCTCGCGTCCCACCATCCGAGCGATCACGCTCGCCTCGTCCCATTCAGTCGTGGGATTGGTGCCCACGGTTTTGCCGTCTCGCAGGACTGTAATTCTGTCGCTGAGCTGGAAGACCTCCCCCAGCTTGTGCGAGATGTAGATCATCCCCACACCGTTGGTACGCAGTTGGTTGAGTATAGCGAATAGCGTCTTTACCTCGGTATCGGTAAGCGCCGCGGTGGGCTCATCAAGCACCAGAATCCTGGCATCCTGCGACAATGCTTTGGCGATCTCGATCAATTGCTGCTGACCAATCCCGAGATTGCGAATAGGCGTATGTATATCGATATTAAGATTCAGACTGTCCAGCAGTTGCCGAGATCGGCGATGAAGTTCCTCCCAACGAATGACGCCCCATTTCGCCGGCTCGCGTCCCAGAAAAATGTTTTCCGCTACGGTCATTTCCTTTACTAAGGACAGCTCCTGATAGATAACCGCAATGCCGGCTCTTTCCGCATCACGGACCCCGCTGAAGCGTCTCTGTTTACCTTCAATCAGGAGCTCGCCCCCATACTCAGGATGTGGGTAAACGCCGCCCAGCACCTTCATCAACGTCGACTTGCCCGCCCCATTCTCACCCACCAGCGCATGAATCTCGCCTTTGTGCAGATCAAAGGTGACGCCATCGAGCGCACGAACCCCCGGAAAGGACTTCGTGATATTCAACATCTCTAAAAATGCGCCTTGAGCTGTTTCGTTCATCTTGAGTGATTTGTCCAATGTCCAACGTCCAATGTCCAACGTCCACAACTTTAGCAGTATTTGCTGCCACGAAGTTCCGAATCTTTCAGGTACTTCATCAATCCAGAAATCAACTCACTAGCCTCGATAGCCGTTTTCGAAAGAGTTTCAAAACTCTCTGGCGAGAAGTAACACTGATCAAGCGCCACATAGAGCTGCGCTCTAACCTCCCCGCAAGAACCTTTCGCTATTGCGAGGAACTGAATGAATTCTTGGTCACCTCCCCTTTCGAACCCCTCGGCAATATTTGAGAGAATAGAAACCGAAGCACGCCTGATTTGATCTTTGAGACTGAAGTCGCGTCTGAACGAACCGACTGAGGTTACTTCGTAGATCTGCTTTGTCAGCATACGTGCTTTCTTCCAAGACTTGATCTCCTCAAACTTCTTGATTTTTGCCATGACACCCTCCTTAGGTGAGAATTGGAGTTTAGATCCCATACGGACATTGGACATTGGACGTTGGACATTGGACTTTTTGACTACGGCTTCGGGCATTTCTCCGGCGGCAGTCCAGCGCAGATGTTCTCGAGTTTGTGATAGCCATCCTTCACTACGGTGCTCAGAATATTATTGCGATCAACGGCAATCGGCTCGAAAAGAATCGCGGGAACTTTCTTGAATCCGTTGTCGATCGTCTCCGCAGTTTCCACCTTTTCTCCGCGCGCCAGTTTTATCGCAGCATCCACCGCACCATTGGCCAGGGGTTGAATCGGTTTGTAGATCGTCATTGTTTGCTTACCTTCTACGATTAGCTTCATCGAAGCGAGGTCGGCATCCTGTCCCGACACCAGCACTTTGCCCGCAAGGTTCTGTCCCTCCAGAGCCTGGACCGCACCGCGCGCCGTACCGTCGTTTGAACAGACCACCGCGTCGACCTGGTTGTTGGCCTGTGTGAGCGCATTCTCAACGATGTTCAGCGCCGCGCTCGCCTGCCACTCTTTTGCATATTGATCGGTGATGATTTTGACGTCGCCGCGATCAACTGCCGGCTTGAGAACATTCATCTGGCCCTGGTGCAAAAGTATTGCGTTGTTGTCTGTGGGCGAACCCCCTACGATCACAAAATTCGCCGGCTTCTTGTTTACGTAGTCGAGCAAGTATTTTGCTTGCATCTCACCGATCTTGACCACCTGGTGAGAAACGTAGAGATCGACGTCGCTGTTTTTGATCAGGCGGTCGTAGCTAATAACGGGAACGCCCTGGCGATGCGCCGCCTCCACTATCGAAGCCGCAATCTCGCCGTTATGCGGAGCAACAATCAGCACGTCGACACCCTGCGTCAACATGTTTTCGGCCTGCTTAATCTGCTCACTATCACTGCCATTCGCGACTTGTACATTAACTTGCATCCCCAGCTCTTTCGCGCGCTTCTCAACCAGATCCTTGTCGCGCTGCCAGCGCTCCTCTTTTAAGGTGTCCATTGAAAAGCCTATCACCACCGGATCATTCGGGCCCTTCTTCTTTCGAGCGCCACCGTTGTTAGTTTGTTGGGGGCCGGAGACGCAGGCTCCGACCATCAACGCCAGCATAATGAAGCACGACACTATGGTTGCACGTCGCATGGGCTGAAATTTTCCCTTCTAGGTGTTATCGGACGAGTTCATACTAGACCAACTATTGAGTCGCCTCCGGAGAGGACGAACCAATCGTCAGCGACTACCGAAGACCTGCGCGCCTGATTGAGCGGGTAAGCTTAGCAGACTCTCATCTGAAATACAGTATTGAAGTTTTACGGATTTGTTGGCACGCTGTCTGGCATTCCCCCGTTTTGGTGTGCTACCGCACATACAAGCGACTCTTAAAATGGTATAAGCTAGCGCGTCTCCCACAGGCGTTAGTTGTAATCCACGCGGGGCAACCGAGACAGACATCACGTATAACGGCTGGCTGAAGACGCACCCTGGCTTCTCGGATTGTTGCGTCTGGACTCTTTAGGACCTCTAACAAGGGCAACACAGCATGATGTGCCTTTCTTCATTAGCAAATGACTGGTAAGAGCTGGTATTAGGCTGGCATGAGGAGAACTAGAATGAATACAACGCACTCAATCCTGGCTCGCACACTGGCGTGCGGGCTCTTTCTGTTATTCGCGGTCATTTCAACCAATGCCCAGTTTAAGGCCGGCATCCAGGGAACCGTGACTGATTCGACCGGCGGCTTGGTCCCCGAAGCCAAAATTACGCTCACCAACACAGAAACCGGAAAAACCCAGGAGGCTACTAGCAGCGCTGACGGGTTTTACCGAATTTCTGGTTTGGCTCCCGGCAAGTACGTGCTGACGATAGAAAAGGAAGGTCACAAGAAAAGCGTCATGGAAAATGTTGCGATTGATGCTGAAAGTCTTCAAGGCATAGACGTACTTCTCGAGCCTGGTGAGGTCACGGCGAGCGTTACCATTACCGAAGAAGTCTCGTCGCAGCTTGCGACCGAAAACGCTAACATCTCTAAGGGTGTTACTGCCGCGGAGATTAAGCGTCTTCCGCAGGTGGGTCGCGATCCTTATGAACTAGCGCGTTTGACGCCCGGCATTTTTGGTGACGGCGCGCGTGGCGGAAATGGCAACGCCTCGGGCCTGCCAAACTCTACCGGTCCGGGCGGTTCCAACAATTCCGTCTTTCAGGTTGAGAACCAGGTTCAAATCACTGCCAACGGGCAACGTGTTTCGGCTAATAACTTCCAGATCGATGGTGTGAGCGTAAACAGCCTTACTCATGGGGGCGCCGCGGTCGTTACGCCCAACCAGGAGTCTGTTAAGGAGCTGCAGATATCTTCGTCCTCCTACTCGGCAGAGGATGGCCGAAACTCAGGCGCGCAAGTCAAGGTGGTCTCGCAAAACGGCACCAACGACTTTCACGGAAGCGCTTTCCTCAAATACGACAGCCCGAAATACAATGCCTTTAATAAGTACCCTAATGATTTTGGCAGGGGTAGAACTGAAAGAGTTGAACGTCACTTCCGGCAATTTGGCGGCAGTCTTGGCGGTCCTCTTTACTTACCTCGTTTTGGCGAGGGCGGCCGGTCCACCATGGGCGGAAAGAACAAATCATTTTTCTTTTTGTCCTATGAGGGTTTGCGAGAAAATACGAC
>CAZVHN010000695.1:0-7374 GCA_964626895.1 uncultured Chloracidobacterium sp.
ATTGGAAATCAGCGCTGAAGGCCGGAAACGCCTAGGAAATAAGGCTTTACTTATTCCGCCAAGGGGCCGCATAATACGTGGCCCTCGCCGCCTCCTGCGCGGCGAGACTCGCGAGAAGGCCCAATTACCGAGAGCCGCACGACGTCAGCGACGCCCGCGTCCCAGGAGAGATAGCCATGAGATCGATTTGGAAAGGTCACATAAGGTTCCTACTGGTTGCCATTCCGGTCCGTATCTACAACGCACTTGAGACTTCGGAGAAGATTCAGTTCAACCAATTGCACCGCGATGATTACGGCCCGATTGGCTACGACAAGCGCTGCAAGAAGTGTGGCCAGGTGGTCACCAATGATCAGATAACCAAAGGCTACCAGTACGAGGCGGACCGCTATGCGATTGTCGAACCTGAGGACATTGCCAAGATAAAGATCAAGACCACCAAAGCCGTGGACATCATCGGCTTTGTCGATGCGAACGAAATTCCCACAACCTTCTTCGACTCTCCCTATTACGCGGGACCCGATGGACCGGTCGCCGAAAAACCGTATGCGCTGCTGCGCGAGGTGATGAAACAGACCGGCAAGATTGGCATCGGCAAAGTGGTACTGCGCGACCGCGAAGATCTTGTGGCTCTCTTCCCTCAGGAGAAGGGTCTGGTGTTGCAGAAGCTGCATTACCCGCATGAGCTTCGCAGTGTTGAGAACGTTCCTGAGATCGATGGTGCACAGAAGCTCGACAAGAATGAGCTCAAGCTTGCGACCATCCTGGTGGAACAGATGGCTACTTCGCTGGCGGAGATCGACACTGTCGACAACTATCATGAAGCGCTCAAGATGTTGATCGAGTCCAAGATCAAAGGCAAGAAGACGGTCGAATTTGAGGTTGAAGAACTACCCAGACTTGATATCATGAGCGCGCTCAAGAAGAGCTTGCAGCAGTCTGGCCGTAAGCCCATGGTGAAGGCCGCGAGTACGACCAAGAAGAAACCGCAGATCACGCTGGTCAAGCCGATGGCCAAGCCAAAGGCAGCTAAGAAGCGAAAGGCTTCCTAGGCTTCTAGTTATTGATGAACGAAAACAGCAATAAGGTTCTCTCCTTCCCCTCACCTGTCCCAGCGAAGGCAGATTATCAACGTGTCAAATCCAACTACACGATTCGCGAGATCAAACAGCTTTTTGGTTTGAGCGAGCGCACGATTCGCCGCTGGACCGAACAAGGAATCATCCAGGCTACTTCATCGCCTGAATCCAAAGACTACAGCTTCGACTTTCACGCGCTCACGCAATTCAGACGTGTGCGCGAGTTGAGATCACAGGGCCAGAGCATTCGCCAGATTGAGGCTGAACTTCAAGGGCAGTTGAATCTGTTCAGGGCGGAAGTTGGCAGACTGGCACGGCTGCTCACGCCTTTCGAAGAGGCGTTGCTGTTGCACGAGCAGGGCGATCCGAAGGCGGCTGACTGTTATGTGGAGGCAATAGGTGAAGGCGACAATGTGGCTGAAGCCTACTGCAATCTGGCAATCATTAACCTGGAACAAGGGAACACAGCGAAGGCGCTCGACAACTTCACGCTATCGCTCAAAAGCGATCCACGCCACGTCGAGGCGCATTACAATCTTGGGAATCTCTACTACGATGCCGGCGAGCTTCCCCTGGCGCGTCTTCACTACGAAGGCGCCACGCAGATCGAGCCGGGGTTCTCCCTCGTTTACTTCAATCTCGCTCTCGTCTATCACAAACTGGGCGAAAGTGCGGCTGCCTCTGCGGCGCTCGAAAAATATATGCAACTGGAACCGGACGACGAAGAGATTGAAGCTTTGAAACAGCTCCTCAGAGCGTTGCAGGATCCGCGCCGGCCAGCAAAGTAGCCAGTCAGCTCCGGGAAAGAGAGTGTCGGGCGGGAGGTGACTAAATCCTCCATTTTCCATTTCTCATTTTTCATTTGTCATTGGGGAGACCTCTCGAGTGATGCCGATCGGATCATTCATGACGTCCCACTTTTCTTGCTTTACGATGACAAATGAACACTGTCAAATGACAAATGGAAAATGAATCCGTTCGTGTGATTTCGTGGATCGTCTGATCTCGCGGCCAAACAAACGATCCACGAAGTAACACGAAACACCACGAAATGAGATCAAGAAAAATGGCAAAATGAAACCTGTCAAATGATAAATGGAAAATGATGGGGGTGGCGGTGGGCAGGATGTAGCTGCCCACCTGCTAGTACAGGATCGAAAGAGAATGTGAACGACCCTGGGTACATAGGTGCTCTATCAAAAAGAACAATAAGACCTCGATTCCAGCGAGACCGAGGACTGGTCATCCCCCTCCTGCCTCCCCAATAAATATCGACTAGGCAGATGGCCCAAATCAGTTTACACTCTGCTTTCCGAACGTTTCGGACTCTTCCCGCAGTAAAAACTTAGAATTTCTCCAGGAGGGTTCCCCCATGTCGCGAGCGAAATGTCGCATCCTCTGCGTCGACGGTCACGAAGACACTTCAGAAATGCTTAAGCTGCTTCTTACTCAGGAAGACTACGAAGTGGTGACCGCGGTAACCATCGAAGACGCCTTGAAACTAGCGAAGAGCGAGGACTTTGATCTGTACGTCCTCGATAAGCGTTTGCCTGACGGGAGCGGTCTCGAACTTTGTAAGAAGCTGGGCGTGGCCACGCCCGATGTTCCTTCCATGTTTTACACCGGTGATGCGTATGAGGTGCACAGACGTGAGGCCATCGCCGCCGGTGCCGATGGCTATGTGGCGAAGCCGGACATCGATGGTCTGATTGAGGGCGTGCGCACGCTGCTTGCCGAAAGAGAGTGCGCGGCAGCAGTTTGAGTTGTTTCCGCCAACCGGCGGGTCTACGAAAACCGCGGTACGGTTCATTTTGAGTCCGAAGTTTAGAGTTCAGCCTTTAGGTTGCGGCTTAGCGGTGCGGACAAGCTAAAGCTTGAACTCTAAACACCGTGCCTGCTTGACACACTAGTCAGCGGACGTATAATTTCTTTCCGCTTACGGGCCGTTAGCTCAGTTGGTAGAGCAGCTGACTCTTAATCAGCGGGTCGGAGGTTCGAGCCCTCCACGGCTCACCATATCTCGCAATCAGTTACGGGCGACAATGAGTCGCCCGTTTTGCTTCGCACACAAATTCAGATCGAAAACCCTTACATTGACTATCGTCAGCGTATTCGCAGAGGTTTGCATCACGTCAGAGATTTTTCAGCCAGTTACAATCAGAGAACGCGAGAACATTAGCGAGTCGCCGAGTAAATAAGCCAAAGAATGCCCACACCCACCGCGGCTGCGGCTAGCTTTAGTGTCAGCGAGAAGAAACCAGGGAGGGTCAGCAAGCCGACAGCGGCAACCGCTAATAACATGGCTACCCATCCTAGCAAGTCTCGCGGCCAGTTCATTTTTAGCGTAGTCATCTTCGTTGTGGCAGTGCGTGCTTGTTACGACGCGCCGCCGGCGGTTTCCACGGGTTGCACGCGGGCTGGTTGCACTCTGCCGGTGAAGTATCGGCGCTGAAGCCATAGAGCAACGCTCACCAAGCCGATCAATACCGGCACTTCGACTAGCGGTCCGATCACCGCCGCAAACGCGGCGCCGGAGTTAATGCCGAAGACCGCGACCGCCACGGCAATCGCTAATTCGAAATTGTTGCTCGCGGCAGTGAACGATAGTGTCGCAGTTTTTTCGTAGTTCGCACCGATTCGCTTGCCCATGTAGAAACTCACCAGAAACATCACGACGAAGTAGATAAGCATCGGTACGGCAATGCGTATAACATCGAAGGGAAGCTGCACAATCAAGTTCCCTTTGAGCGAAAACATAACGACGATGGTAAACAAAAGGGCGATGAGTGTGAGCGGGCTAATTTTCGGAATGAAGACGCGCTGATACCACTCCTTGCCTTTGGCTTTAACGAGCACAAGTCGAGTCAGCATCCCAGCGATGAACGGAATCCCGAGGTAAATGAAAACGCTTTGAGCAATCTGCGCGATGCTGATGTTGACGATGCTGCCACGCAACCCGAAAACGGGAGGCAGTACCGTTAAGAATAGCCATGCATAGACGCTATAAAACAGCACTTGAAACACGCTGTTGAAGGCGACGAGTCCGGCGGCGTACTCATTGTCGCCGCTCGCAAGTTCATTCCACACGATGACCATCGCGATGCAGCGCGCCAGTCCAATCATTATCAAGCCGACCATGTACTCCGGTCGGTCGTGTAGGAAGATGATGGCCAGCGCGAACATCAGGAGCGGGCCGATGATCCAATTTTGAATCAGTGATAGTCCTAGTATGCGCCAGTCGCGAAAAACTTTTCCGAGGTTTTCGTAGCGCACCTTGGCGAGTGGCGGATACATCATCAATATCAGCCCAATGGCGATAGGGATGTTGGTCGTTCCAGATTGAAAGCGGTTGACGAAACCCTCGACTTGCGGGTTCGTGAAGCCGATGAGCACCCCGACGCCCATCGCCGCAAAAATCCAAAGAGTGAGGAAGCGATCAAGAAACGAAAGCCGCTTACGATCTAAAGGGGAGCAGCCTTCGATGTTAGCAGCGGGCTGATTTTGCATATTTGTCTTGCTTAACTGCGGTGGGTTCATACTCCTCCCTTACGCGGTTGCTCGAGTGCGCTTTTACATACATGGCGAAGCAGCCGACGCGCTTTAACGGGCAGCGCCACAACGCAGCCGAGCATATATGTTGTCGTCACGTCGCTGCTCACTTCAATTGCGTGTTCAGTGCAGATCCCCGCCGAACAGTGGTGGCAGAGCCCGACGGCGACGCGGTCGGTGTTTTCCAATGAACACACATAACAGTTCATCCGGGTACTCCTCGGGCGCTTCGCTCCGTTCCAGATAGCGCGTTCACTTGACCGCATAAACCTTCACGCTCGCCGCGTAATCATTAACGTTGTATCTACGCAGCAAATCGGCTAGGACTTCCTGTAAATCTGCGCTGGTCGGTTCTGGCGAACAACACGAGGCAGCAGCAAGCGGTAGTGCTCTTGAAGAAGTTGTAGAGACTATCGGTTCGGGCGCAGGGGTCTCGGCCATCACCGGCGAGCAACAGCCGGGTTGGTTCTCGATCTTGGCATAAGCGTTGAGATCGGAATCGGAGTCCACGACCTCCACATTTGAGAACCCCGCTTCTATCAGTCCTTGCCGATACTCTTCAATCGGAATCGCTCCCGCGATGCAACCGACATAAGCCATTAGGTCATTACCTAATTCGCGGGGAAGTTCACGCTTGAGTGCGATATCGCTGACTGCGAGCCTGCCGCCTGGTTTGAGAACGCGCGCTATTTCTCGGAAGACTGCCCGTTTGTCGGACGCAAGGTTTATGACGCAGTTGCTAATCACGCAATCAACCATCGAGTCACCCAACGGCAGCGCGTCAATTGTGGCCAGATGGAACTCAACATTTGCGAGGCCGCCGGCTGCTTGTCGTTTTTCGGCATTGCGTCGGGCGAGATCTATCATCTCGGGGGTCATATCGATGCCAATGGCGCGTCCGGTGGATCCGACCTTGACGCTGGCCAAGAAGACATCCAGTCCTCCCCCAGAGCCTAAATCCACGACCGTCTCCCCTTCGCGCAAATTTGCGGTCGCCGTCGGATTGCCGCATGACAACCCCATGTTGGCTTCAGCCGGAATTGATGTGAGTTCTTCCGTTGAATAGCCGAAGGCTTTAGCAACAGCGCGAACACCCTCATTCTCGGACGATAAGTTACTTGTAGCGACCGCCCCGTAACTCGATCTAACTGCTTGCTCAATACGCTCAAACATTCTTGGTCTCCTTCGATCTTCCTCGTCATTCACACACATACGCCTGGCCGCATGTGCAACTAGAGTATCAGTCCCTTGTTGATATATGTCAAGGCATATATACATTGGTGTGCTGACATGGTTTTGTTATGAGCAAATTGGCGAACACCTTCGATAAGGATTTATTCTTTCGCGCCCTGGCTGACCGAACGCGTCTTCGGTTGCTTCATCTCATGGGCAAGGATTAAGTGTTCGTTTGTTTCTTCGTGGAGATCCTCAAGACTAATCAACCAAAGATCAGCCGGCATTTGGCGTATCTGCGCAGAGCCGGAATCGTTGGAGCGCGGCGGCAAGGTCCTTGGATGCACTACCGCATTGTCGAACCTCCCGATGCCGACGCAGCGCGGGTGCTGAAGGACACATTGGCGTGGCTGGCTAATGATCGTGAGATGCAACGCGATCGCGAGCGATTGATAAAGGTACGTTGCGCGCCGCAGCTTCCGGTCCGCATTCAGGGTGCGCCGCGACCGGTCACTCTAACCGCGAACGCATAAAAAGTGGGACTGAAGCTGAGGGAGTGCCTCTACCACTGTGCAAGCGGGCAACGATCGCATAAAATGCCGATATTCGCGGAGTTTGCGGCTAACCCCCTGGTCCAATAATCCGCGTACACTATTGATAATAAACAACTTGTCGCCCGTTTAGCTCAGTGGTCGTACGTACTCACGCAAACTGCTTATCTAATTGACTTAGCGCGTGGCTGAAAATGTGTTGGGGACTTTTTGGGGACTACGTTCGGTAGAGTTCTGGTGAACCTAATAGGGTGAGGGCTCGCATGAGGATGCTAGAACGATTTCATCGCGGTTCCGACCAAATTAGACGATCCCGAAGAATCCTTCTCAACGTGTATGTCTCTTAGAGGCTTGTCCTTTGCAAGGTCTGCTTGACCTATCACCTGCCAACCGGCTCGACTTCAGGGGTTCTAGTTTCTTCCAAGCCATATTACTGATCTCATTCACGCGTCAATGTCATCGCGACAATCGTTCTACCGTCTTGCCTCCTAATGAAAAGGGACTGTAGACTCTGGCCCACCTTTTTTGTGAGGCCGAGCCATAGTCCGACCCGTCCTTGAGTTGCTCACTTAAGCTAAGGAGGTTCTGGTCATTGATCGACGCATTAGAAGAAAGAGTCCCTCAGTTAGAACTCTGTCCATGTATTAACGTGAGTTTTTCGCTGGCTGGGAAACAACTGCCGGCCGATCACGGATACCTACTCTACTCGGCCATTTCGAAGTCTTCTTCTTCACTGCATGGAATCGACTGGCTTGCCATCGAATTGATCAGTGGCTTCCCTTCTGGTCCCGGGGTGATCACGCTTAACTCGTCGACGGACTCGAAACTCGGAACTCGAAACTCGAAACTGTCACTTCGGATTCCAGCGGATCATTACCGCGATGTGCTGCTGCTCGCCGGAAAACGACTAGACATCGGCGGTCACCAGATTCGCCTCGGCCTTCCCGTTGCGCGCCCGCTCGATCCCGCCTCTTCGCTCTACGCGCGCGTAGTGACAATCAAGAAGTTCACTGAAGCAGGAC
>CAZVHN010000696.1:0-2613 GCA_964626895.1 uncultured Chloracidobacterium sp.
CTCTATAACCACGTTGTTGACCGTGAGACCCATAACTATTGGACTCCCGGTACCCGCTACGTTCCCGTAGACGACAAGATTTTTCGCACTCAGATCATCGCAACCACCTGCGCGCGCTGTCGCCAAATAACGGACGGCTACCCGCGAACCCTTCGCAAGTGTCGTATACGCCTGAAAGTACCTGCCAAACTCAGCCACCGCGGCGAACAACAGGATCAAGACTGGCAACGCGATGGCCAGCTCGACAAGTTGCAAGCCGCGGTCGTCTCGCCTGAAGGAGGTTACTTTCCGAAGAAGCATGCGCCACATAAGCATTGCTCCTTATCGGTAGAGGACGGGTTTCGTTATCGGGGGACCAGGGTTCGGGGTACCATTCGGATCGTATTCGCCGTTCCCAACGACCACTCCGACGCCGATGTATTCGGCCTCTAGATCGCCACCGTTGCCACCCGACACTTTGCTTCGCAGGAAGAAAGCTCCGAAATGATCGATCTGAACACTTGTGCGACCGCCACTGAACTGGCTTTCCTTGACAATCGGAATCAACACGACTCGCCGATTGGCAACGCCCGCGTGCGACGGCGACTGAGTTTTAGTCCCAGCCAGGTACTCCGCGTAGGTGATGCCTTCCTTGATATTAGTGTCCGGTGGATAGGTAACAGGATCGAGCCCGCTGGCGTAATCGTCGAAACGAGTATTAAGGCCCTGCCGGACTGCTCCAGCGGATACGCCGGGCTTGGTGTCAACATAACCGCCCGGTCCTACCGCGTTCTTCACACCGCTGGCCAATCCGATTCGATCGTCGCTGGCTCCGGAACCATCGATTGCCAGAATCTGGTAGTTACCAGGCGAAACAGGACCCTGCGGGTCGCCGCGAAATGTATACATCTGACCCGGATGAATCGTCGAAAGAGCATCGTCGTCAACCACGGAAACCGGAAGGTATCCTGCGAAGAGATTCAGTGGGACCGACACACCGGCGACGGCCTCAGCCCATATGTTCTTATTGTTGCCAAGCACCATTGACGCAAACGCAATATTAACGGGCGACTGTGGCGTAGTGACCTTGACAAATTTAATATCCGGCGCAACCCCTGGAGCCGACGCAGAACCTTGACTCATGTCAGTTCCGTTGGCGAAGTCAGAAAGGTTTCTGGCGAAACGCACGTTCGCCGGCGTGAACACCACCTTCGTGTTTTCGAATTGGTAGCTGTTCATTGCCTTGACGGCGCGGTTTGTCGCGTTTGTGATTCCCGTTGAGTCGTAGTTCAATCCGGAAGCGCCCGCCAACGCCGCCGCATCAGCAGCGTTCTGCAGTTCATTCTTTGCCAGGTACAAGTGGCTGATGTCTACTGAAAGCCCAACAGCCAAAAGAAATGACAGCATTCCGAGGGCAGAAGCGGCGAGAATAGAACCTCGCTCGCCCTGCCTGTTTCGTGTTTTCCCCAATTTCTGTTTGTTCATATCTCCCCCTTCATCAGTCTTTACGTTTAGGGTGAGGTCCGCCTACCTCGGCAACGTCAGTCGAAGCTAAAGTCACTAGGGACTTACAAGTTCGGACCTGAAATTTGCGGGGATGGCCTTTGCCACTGGAAGTGGCTGGTTTATTCGGCGAGTGCTCGAAACGGACGCGGAGTCAGTCGACTCGGCGCCTGTTTCCGTGCTCTTTGTCTTTGGATCAACTGGTTTCTCGGTCTCCGCAGCCTTGGGAGCGGCGGCCGGTGCACTCTCTGTCTGTTGACCGGTAATTGAAAAGCCCGTCTTCCCCTGGATCTCTGCGCCCTTTGGCTCGACACCTAGAGGTGACCCATTCTTCAAGCCGTCGATGCCGCGCATCTGTGGCAGGTCGTCGCGGTTCATGGGCTTGACCAACTGTGCGGTTACGATAAACATCAGCTCAGTCTCGTTCTTCTGGAATGACTTGGATCTGAAGAGCGCGCCCAGCACCGGTATGTCTCCGAGCACCGGCACCTTTGAGAGCGAGTGCACTTCGTTGTTGTCCAGCAAGCCAGCCAGGGCAAACGATTGCCCATCGCGCAGTTCGACACCCGTCTTCGCGCGGCGGGTCTTGAGAGCGGGGATAAGGAAGCCGTCAAACTTGACGCCGTTCGAGAAGTCGATGGTCGACACTTCGGGCTCCAGCTCGAGCCTGATGTGATCTTCATCAATGATGGTCGGCTTGAAGTTCAGACGAACACCATATTCTTTGAACACCACGCTCACTGAACTATTACCACTACCGCCGCTCTGGACGATGGGAATCGGAAACTCTCCACCTGCCAGGAAGCTCGCTTGTTGGCCATCCATCGCAATTAGATTGGGTTCCGCCAGTTGGCGTATCGCCCCTTGCGTCTGCAGGGCGCGAATCATGCTCATCGTGTTGCCACCCATCACGAAAAGATTGAGTGCACTCGAGAGCGTGCCGTTGAGTATCCCGTTAGCTACACTGCCCAGTGAGCTTGGACCACCGCCACTGTTGGCATAGACGCCAGAGCTGCCACCCTGGTAGGCGTAGGACAGTCCCAGATCCTTCAGTTTGTTTCTGCTTACTTCTGCCACGCGAACTTGCAACTGGACCTGGGCCATGTTCTTGACAGGCGATGCCAGCATGTT
>CAZVHN010000697.1:0-2120 GCA_964626895.1 uncultured Chloracidobacterium sp.
CGGGTGTATTGAAGCCGAGTGTGGAGAAGTAGATCCGTCCCGTCGTCTCGTTGCGAGCCAAAACGGGGTCGCCTGCGTCGCCGATGGTGTTGGTCGGCAGCGTTCCGCCGTCGGTGAATGTGGCCCCACCATCGGTCGAGCGGGAGAAACCCGTAAACTTATTGCTCCCCCCGGCGACGGAGCCCGAATCGTTGAAGCCGACAACCACAGTGTTGCCGAACGCCACAATAGTGGTCTCGCTCTGAGTGAAATTGGCGGTGCCAGTGCTGCCGGTGTTGTTATTGACCAAGGGAGCTAAGGATGTCTCAGAAGAAACTTCCTCGCTCTGCCTGCTCACTGACGTGGCAGAGCTGGACGCACCAAGTAACCCATCAAGTGGTTCCTTTGCAGGCTGGACTTTCTCAAAAGCAGGAGGGGTTTCTTTAGGGTCTTGCGCTGCGACCGTGACCGAGCTTCCTTCTCGTCCGGCCGAAGCTGGCGCCACCGGATTTTCGCGCGATGCGGATGCTTTGCCCCAATGCGCTGAAGTTACGGACCCGGCAACCAAACCCAGCCCGGCCAGCAATAAGGTTAACCCGAGAACCAGGAACTTACCATGAAACGATGAACCAACTCGCTTGACGACGTTCTTCATTTTTCCACTCCTTTGGTTGCTGCATTAGGAAGTTTCTATGACGACATAACGGGCTAGTCCTGTGCATGCCTTCCTGACTGCCACAGGCAGGTCACGCAACTAGGATTCACGAACGTCTGTCGATTGGCCGCAATGGCACTCAACAATGAGATAATGCCGACATTGAGATGAGCTGAAAGATGCGGAATCGGCGAGACATGTTAGTTGCCCTAACCCAGAAAAGTCGGCTCCAACTGAATTGAATCGGCTCCAATTGAATTGAAGATGTAAACCCCAGGTTGAAATGGCACCCATTTGCACGGGATGCAGAACTCATCGCCGCGCGTCATCCGCACTGACGCGCGTCGCTTTGAACGTGCCGGTCTTCGAAGGTATTGCTTTAGGATCCTTTGGATCTTGATCCATAGGAAAGAACGCGAGCTCCCCCGATATTAAGTCCTCTGTTTCGAATGTGCCTTTGAACACTAATGTTCCTTGATCGCGTCCGACATTGCCAATAGGAAATTCGACTGGGCCAGAGAAGGTCACTCCCTTCTCCCCGCTTCGAGCCCACTTTGCCTCCGATGGTTCGGCGGGTTCCACTAAACTCGATCTGGAGTCCTGCACCAGGAAGGAACCTTTCCCGGAAGCTTGAGCGTCAAAGCGCAACGAATGACGAACTGTGTTTGTGAACGTGATATCTACTTTCCACCGGCCAACGAGGTTCGGAAACTGCGAGCGAACCCAGGCGGAGGAGCATGTTTGAGCGGCAAAGACCAGAATTAGCGCTAGAGCTGCTTTCACAGTTCATCTCGCAACATTCGATTTGGATCGCATCAAAGACTCTTACAGCACTAGGCGCCCCCGGGGCCACGTGCTGAAATTCGTCCGAAAGATTCAACGAGGTGGCGGGATGCTAATACAAAGCCAAGCTCCAGTCAACAATAGGGCGAATCGAATTGCATTCCCCTCCGAGCCCTGATGTAGCTTTGCTTTGCTTGCCTCTGCCAGCAATGCTCTTCTCGCAAGCGGCGTCGTGCAATGAGACCAAAATGAAGGCCAACTCAAGGACTTGTCTCTCTGACTTTGACGTGGACGCTGCGCATGGTGTAGGCCACGCACTTGGTTTTGATCTGATAGATCACCTTGATGTAAGAGAGCGTCAGGTTCTATGACAATGTGCGGCGCTCACAATGCACCAGCATGCGCTCACCCGGCAGCTCCTCCGTCGACAATAATAAAGTCAAATGTGTTCTCCACAGGTTTCTGATTTGACCGTACCGGCGATAGCTCGACGACACGGAACAGCTCGCTCGTAAAGCCTTTCGTCCCGTCAACGCCAGGTCGGGCGTCATGTGTGCGACTCGACTAACCAGCCGTAAACCCACCGTCAATCATGTGTATCCCGCCTGAGCGGTACGAGGCTTCGTCGCTTGCAAGAAACGCCGCGAGGTGGGCGACTTCTTCGTTGGTGCCGTACCGCTTCAAGGCAACCAACTCCTTGAGG
>CAZVHN010000698.1:0-3471 GCA_964626895.1 uncultured Chloracidobacterium sp.
TCTATGCAGCCTGTGAAACAGGCTGGCGAGAAACCTTTCGCGGGATACGCCTTTGTCTCAAGAACGTCGATGCTAAAAAGCCAGTACTTTGAGGTCTTAGCCCACCTTAGTTGCCGTTATCCTTAAGGTTTTGCTTGAAATCCCTTCGTAATTAAAGTAGTGTGTCCAACCTTGAGTAGTAGATAATTCACTAGACCGCACCAGCAGAAGTTTCTGGCAGTCTTAAAACCTAAGGGATAATTCAATACTGAAGCAAGCATAGCGCGACTCGACGGACGCGCTCTTAGTTCTTAAATTATTTTGGGAGAATGTTGATGAAATCTGTTAGCCCACAGGTCACTCAGAACGAAAACGGAAACGGAAATGGAAATAGGAACGGACATCGTAAGGCGAAGGGTAAGGATGTCGTTTCCCAAGTAGCCCACCCAGAGCCAAAGGATGGCGGCAAGCTCATAGTCCTCACGGCGCCGCTCACGGAAGCAATTGACCACGCCGGATATTTTATTCAAATGGCCATGGCCTCTTTGCCCATCTGGATGGAGGGAGTCATCAACAAGAAGTACCCGAAGTGGCGCGACCTCGAGAAGAACGAGGACAGCTCCGCGCGCTACATGCCGGCGGGCGTGCGACTGGTTGAAACATCGCTGCTGCGTGAATATAAACCAGACGATATCGTTGCTTGTTTCCCGGAAGATCTTCATAAGTTTGTTGGGCCACGAACTCGCGTAGTTGCCGTGTCGACCCACAACCCACTGGGCGTAACCTTTGCTGCCGGCGTTTATACTTCGATCTTCGGCTCGTCGCGGATGCCGATCAATTCCCACTACTCGCGCGAGCTGTTTGACAGTATCAAAGCAAGTCCGTACCGCAACAATTTCAAAGTCATCGTGGGCGGTTCCGGCGGGTGGCAGATCACGCAAACGAACTCCTTCGAAGAACTCGGGGTGGATTGCGTCGTCGAAGGACGCAGTGAGTCACTTGACACATTGGAGTTATTCCGCAAGGCAATTCGAGGCGAGGAGTTACCCCGACAGATTGATGTCAAACATCCACTGGATCGCGAAGGCATTCTGTTTCCCGATTCACGCACTACTTTTGGCGTAGTCGAGATGACGACTGGCTGTGGCCGGCGTTGCAAGTTTTGCGTCCCGGATTTGAACCCGCAGATCGACCTTCCCAAAGACAAGATCATGGGTGCGGTGCGCGCCAACATCCGCGACGGGAACAAGCAGATATCCCTGGCCACCGAGGACATGTTCATCTGGGGCCAGGTGCATACCGATACACCGTTCTACTTCCCCAATCGCAAAGCCCTGATTGATCTCTACTCGGACATTGTTAATACGCCGGGTGTCGAGCAACACGTCCTGAGTCACAGCACCATCGCGCCTGCGGTGGTGGATCCCACGCTGATCAAACAGCTCTCGGAGTTGCTGTTGCCGAAGAGTCCCATTCACTTCCCGTATTTGAGCAGCCATCCGGAGAAAAAAGCTCTGGCGCCGCTCATCGGACTCGAAACGGGCTCAGTGCGAATGGCGAAGCAGATCATGCCGAGCAAAGGTGTGCCGTTCCATATCGACGACTGGCCCAGCATCGTGCTCGAGGGCTTGCGAGTGCTGAACGAGAACAACTGGTTTCCCGCGATGACGCTGATTGTCGGCAATCCGGGTGAGACTGATGAAGACACAATGGCCACGCTCGATCTCATTTACGAGATGGAGCACCGAGGTTTGTTTGCGTTTCTCATCCCGTCCATCTTCACTCCGCTCCACGACACTCGGATGGAAAACGCCAAGGGCGTGACACAGACAAAACAGCTCACGCCGCTACAGTGGCAGTTGATGATGAAGTGTTGGAAGATGAACCTGCGTCCGGGCCAGTACAGTTGGTGGGGACCCACAGCCTGGCGGGTAGGATCGATTGGGATGTGGCTTTACAAGCTGCGTCGTCTCAACGGACCAAACTTCACCTGGCCGCTTTGGATGTTCTCCGGCGCCATCTCTGAAAAGAACCTGTATCGCATGGGCAAGATTTATATGGGTAAGCCGCTGAAGGTAAAGACCCGCAAAGAACTGATTGCTACTCTGAGACCCAATGATTTGCAGTTCCTGCGTGCGGACAACGGCGACCTGCCCGAGGGCTACACACCTCCATCAGCGCCGGGCCAGATTTTTTTCCCAGACGTTCAGGAGCCACTGGCACAGCACGCCTGAGTTTTTAGAGACAGTTGTGAAATCGAACTCCCGCGCACGGAGAACTCTTCCGTGCGCGGGCAATTCGTGTTTGAGTGTTAATATGAGCGCACACGAAAAATGAATTTGAGTTGGGGTTTGAAAGACCTCAGATCTGAAATCTCAGATCTGAGGTCTGAGATCTGTAAGGAGTTGAGGGTTGCCAAAGCTGGATAGGAGAGGTTTCATTTTCACGGCCGGCATGGCGGGAGCCGGCGCTTTCGCCTTCAGTGGCCTGGTAAACCGAGCCGCCCTGCTAAGTGCGGACCACCTGGCCTCACCTCGGTTATCTACGCTCGGCTATGGACCGCTCTTCCCCACCAAAAGCAACAACACGGGCGAGACATTGCTCGCCTTACCGAAGGGTTTTCAATACACGGTTATTGGCAAGACTGGAGCCATCATGTCTGATGGCCTGCCCACGCCTGACGAGCATGATGGAATGGCTGCCTTTCAGGTTAATAACCAGCTTCGCTTGATCCGCAATCACGAAATAAATAACCAGATCGGCAAGCCTGGTATTGCGATCGGCACTGATCCCTACGATCCCCTTGCGGGGGGAGGAACAACCACGCTCGTGATCGACCCTGACACGCGTGAAGTGGTGAAGGATTTCGTGAGTTTGAGCGGCACACTCGTCAATTGCGCTGGTGGCCCGACCCCATGGAAGACCTGGATCACTTGTGAAGAGACACTCCTTGGCAAAGAGCAATTTAAGGACGCGAGCGGTCAGGATCAGGGCGGGTTCGCAGAGAATCACGGTTACTGCTTTGAAGTCTCCGCTCGCGCCGATAAGCCGGTTAGCCCCGTGCCTCTCAAGGCGATGGGGCGTTTTCAGCACGAAGCAATCGCGGTGGATCCTCGAAGTGGAATTGTCTATCTGACGGAGGATCGCCCCACGGCGGGCTTCTATCGGTTCATTCCTCGGAAGCCGGGTCAGCTTGGAGCTGGAGGACGACTACAAATGTTGGCCGTGAAGGACCGGCCAAACTTTATCACCACGAGACAACAGCAGGCTGGCGTTGCCCACCCAGTGATCTGGGTGGATATCATTGATCCGGATCCAGCGGAAGCTGGACGAGATGATCTCGCCGTCTACAAACAAGGAATTGCTGCAGGCGCGGCTACATTTGCGCGGCTGGAAGGATGCCTTTACGGGAAGGGCCGGATCTATTTCACTTCCACTAGCGGCGGCGACAAACAACTGGGTCAAGTCTGGGAATATACTCCCTCCGGTAAG
>CAZVHN010000699.1:0-8485 GCA_964626895.1 uncultured Chloracidobacterium sp.
AGCAAGGTATCGAAGACTCTTGGTGTGATCGACAACGGCTGACTGGCACGCAGCAGTACACGGTTTGCTGCGTCAATCCGGAAGTTCTCGAATTCGTAGATGTGTGCTGGCTCAGGCGCGCTCATCGTGGTTGCTCACAACTTTCAGAAACTTTCATAACAGTCTAAGGACTTTCATTACCTCAAGGGAAGAGTATCTGCGCACAGACGGCGAGAAAGCCGAGAATACACTTGAAAAGGAGATTAGAGATGATGTCAATCATGATTAGATCGTTGGGAGGCTTGGTTCTATTGTTTGCAGTTGCAGCAGCAGGCGTGCTCCTCCCACCAGTTATACGGGAGGCGCAGGCGCAGGAACAGAGCCAGGAACATGAACAGGAATCGGACGGTCGGGAGCAGTCTAACTCCAGGGCCAGAAAACTTGAGGGAACGTGGCGGGTGCAGGTCACGCTCCGTAATTGTCAAACGGGTGTGCCGCTGAGAACTTTCCCGGCCCTGCTGACTTTCGCTCGCGGGGGAACACTCACCGAAACTACCACAGCCTTCAGCTCGGCAATGCGAAGCCCGGGCCATGGTTTCTGGAATCACACGCGTGGACGCAGTTTCACTGCGGCATCGGACGCCTTCCTCTTTAATCCCGCTGGACTCTGGACCGGAACGCAGCGAATCACACAGAGCATTGAAATCGGAAATGACCCGGACCAGCTCGAGAGTACGGCTTCAGTTGAGATATTCGATACTTTCGGTAATCTCACGGCGACCGGGTGTGCGACGGCAACGGCGAGTCGCATGCAATGAGTTGAGGGAGTAAACGTACGACGATGACTAAGCGAATGTCGGGGCGGGGCGGCCACAAGCCCGCCCCCCCCAACAAATCAAGAGTCAGCTAATGCGGGGCATAGCCACCGCCTAACTCAACGACAATTCAAGGTGAGGGAATTTGCAGGTTGGGAAGGTGGGCAAAGCGAAGCGCGCCCCCGCTCCAGCGTAGCGCCTTTGGCCAGGCTATAAAGCTAGGCCATAAAGACACTCAATTCTTGTGCTTGAGGCAATCCGGTGTAGCTTGAAGAAAAATAAAAGTGATGACGCTACGCTGGAGCGGGGGCGCGCTTCGCTTTGCCCACCTTCCCAACCTGCAAATTCTGCTAACGTCGGATAGTCGTCACAGTATTGAGTGGCGACGGATCTGAAACTACCCCTATCAGCACCCTACTTATCAGCACCCTACTTTGCGTTTTCACCTCGATTCCTTTAACTTGGCTTTTCCGATTTATGCCGATACGTTTGCTTGCCCTGGATCTCGACGGAACTTTGCTTAACTCGCGTGGGCAAGTTTCTGCACGTAATCGCCACGCCCTCGAACGGGCCCGAGAGCACGGCGTTCGAGTCGCCATCGTCACCGGGCGGCGCTTTCGAGACGCACGTCCTACCGCACTGGAGTTAGATCTTGACGTGCCCGTGATAGCTCATAACGGCGCCCTTACCAAGCACGCCCGCACGCTGGAGACAGTAGCCGTTTTGCCTCTTCCCCTCGCTGCCGCCCGCCGTTCTTTGGAAGTCGGGCGAGCAGCAGGCGCCGATGCGCTGCTCAGTGATGACCATGAGGGCTTGGGCGTCCTGGTCTACGATCACCTGAGTGGTGACAATCATGCCGTTCAGCTATACGTCAATTGGGCCCGACGAATTCACGGTGAGCATGGCCAGGAGGCCGTTCGCCAGGTACCGTCGCTGGAAGAGTTTTTGGATCACGAACCAGTCCACCTCGCTTTCTCCGGTGGCTGCGCGAAGATGAAAGCGCTCGAGAAAGTTTTACTCGAAGAAATGGGAACAACGGTAAAGATATTCAGCACCACGTACCAGAATAAGGACTTCACTCTGCTGGACATCGTTCACCCGGAAGCTTCCAAAGGTGTGGGCGTAGCTGCCGCGGCAGCCGAGTTGGGTGTCTTGCGTGAAGAGGTGATGGCTGTAGGTGATAACCTGAACGACCTGGAGATGTTACATTACGCCGGAACCGGCGTGGTAATGGAGAATGCCGAAGCCTCGTTACATGAAATCGAGGGTTTGCATGCGACGGGCACAAATGACGAAGACGGCGTTGCTCTGGCGATCGAGAGATTTATTCTTCAACCAAACGGGAACTGACTGTCTGTCGACATGTGCAAATCGGAACATATATACACGGATTGCAACAGCCTGCGCGGAATCTATCGGGGAATTCGCCTCGTCCCTGAAAGGGACGAATTCAATAGCCGGGGGCAACGCCCCCGGTAAGTGAAAGTCTCAGTCTGACCCTCCTAAGGTACTAGACGCGTAAGTCTAATGATTTCAACAACGGCGCTTTCGCGTCTTGTACCTCGCAATTAATAACGCGGGCCGCCCGCGTCGGATGCTGAAAGGGTCGAAGTCGCGACGAACTGGATCATGCAGGTTGAATCTTTGGTTGGTACGGTGCGACCCTTTCAGGGTCGGTGAGCGTTTACAGTTTTCCGGGGGCGTTGCCCCCGGCTATTGACTTCGTCCCTTTCAGGGACAAGGAATTTTGCAGCAGACTAATTCGCGATTACAGGAGATGGTTAATGGCAAACCGGACTGCAGTACTTCAAACCAACAAAGGCACCATACGTTTCGAACTGTTGGCGACGGATGCTCCCAAAACTACCGAGAACTTCATCACCCTCGCGGAACGTGGTTATTACGACGGAATCATCTTTCATCGAGTAATCAAAGGCTTCATGATCCAGGGTGGCGATCCAACCGGCACTGGCCGAGGCGGCGAGTCGGCCTGGGGCGGTCGCTTCAATGACGAGATCAATTCCTCTTCCCCGGTTTACCAGCGCGGCTATAAAGCGGGAACGGTGGCCATGGCGAATGCAGGTCCAAACACGAACGGCTCGCAATTCTTCATCATGCACTCAGACTACGGGCTACCGCCAAGCTATACGATCTTCGGTCGGGTTACTGAGGGTCAGGATGTAGTGGACGCAATCGCGACATCGCCGACGGGCCGTGACGACCGTCCGGCATCGGAAGTGAAGATGGAAAAGGTCACAATAGAAGGGTGACAAAGAGGTGTCAGGTGCCGGGTGTCAGGTGCCGCAGGTCGTTGAATAGCGGGCGCGCCCCGTGCCCCAATCGTGGTGAGTGACGAATCGCTTCGGTGACAAAGCTCTTGGCGGCCTGAATCGCCTCTTCCAAACTCATGCCTTTGCCAAGACAGGCGGCAATAGCAGCGGAGAGGGTGCAACCGGAGCCGTGAACCTCTCCTCCGGCAATCAACTCGGCACGAAAGGTTGTTACTCGCCCCTCGTTGTCGAGTACATCGATCGCCTCCCCCTGGAGCGCGGGCATCCTGCCCGCTTCTTCGTCGCGTCGCGAGGCCCTCTTACCTTCACTCTGCGTTTGCTGAGAAGGCGGGCAGGATGCCCGCGCTCCAAGGAGATGTCCGCCTTTAATGAGCACGGCTCGTGCACCCATCTCGCGAATGATCCTGGCGGCCTGCCGCATTCCTGATTCGTCGGTAATAGTAAGTCCCGTGAGCCGCTCAGCCTCAGGTATGTTCGGCGTAACCACCAACGCCACCCGAAACAGATCGGCGACCAGACAACTTACCGCATCGTCATTGATCAGATCGTCGCCGGAAGTCGCGCGCATGACTGGATCGACAACCGGCGCCGGCAACCGCGTCTCGCGAAAGAGCCGGGCCACCTCAGCAATGACTTCGCGGGTCGGCAACATTCCGGTTTTTGCACAACTGACATTGAAGTCTTCAAGGATCGGCGCAACCTGTGCCCGCACGGTTTCCGGCGTCTGATGCAGGGCGCCGAAAACACCGGTCGTATTTTGAAATGTGAGAGACGTGATTGCGGCTGTGGCAAAGCAGCCAAAGGCCGCGAAGGTCCTGACGTCTGCAATGACACCCGCTCCTCCCGATGGATCGATCCCGGCAATCGTCAACGCCACGGGGAGCGAATTACCTTCTGATGAGGCGGTCATTCTTACTGGCTCCTGTATCTTGCTCCAATCTCTGCCACAATGCGCGCTAGCTGATCCGGATCGTTCATCAGCCGAATTGCCGCCACCCCGGCGGCGCCGGCGCGAAAACAACCGGCGGCATTGTCCAACGTAACGCCACCCAGTGCCAGTACCGGAAACTGCGTCAATGTGGTGACTACTTGTTCGAGTTTCTCCAACCCAAGTGGTTCACCGTAGGCGCGTTTCGATGCTGTTTCAAACACTGGTCCAAATACTGCAAAGTCGGCTCGGGCGTCGTGAGCCGCTCGAGCTTCTTCCAGTGAATGAGTTGATACCCCGATCAGAAACTCATCACCAAACGTCCGGCGAATGACGGAGGTCTCAATCGATCCGGCAGTCAGGTGTACTCCCTGAGCGCCTGCTGAGCGTGCTACATCTGCGCGATCGTTAATCAATAAACACGTGTTGCTTCCTCGGGTAATCTCGGCAGCCTGCAGCGTTAAGTCGTAAAGCACACGAGTACTCAGATTCTTTTCGCGGAGTTGAAGAAGATTGACGTGTGCGGCCGCTGCCGCGGCGACTAGATTGAGGAGCCGTGAGAAGTCTTTATCTCCCGGCGTTGTTTGCGGGGTCGTCTCGCCGCTCGTGATCAAGTAGGTGACTGGCTTTTGCTGGTGGAGTGGCATTTTTTTGCGAAACGACCGGAGGCGCAGTATTTCCTCGCAAGGCGTTGATCGTTTGCCTGAAATGGAAGATTTCCCAAAACGCCATTCCCAGGTTCAAGATGCCCAGACCGGTAACTGCGCCACGGACCCAACCTGAAGCAACCACACTCTGCAAACCGTAGAAACCGGTCTTACGCGCGGCGTACAGAAGGAAATAGTTGTTTCCCCAATCACTCAAGCCGAGAAATCCCTGCGGAATCCAGGGCAGCAGCGTGAGCACAATGCCAATCTCCAGGCACAGGACAATGTAGAAGATAACGCTGAGCTTGGCTGACATGATATTTTTCCGTAAATCATTAATCGTTAATCGTGAATCGTAAATCGTTAGTCGTTAATCGTTGGTTATCACTAAGCGGCATGTTCATTGTCACGATTCACGATTTACGATTCACGATTCACGATTTACGATTTACGATTCACGATTCACGATTTACGATTCTTCTTAACTTTCTTTTGCGCCTCGAGTTCCACCTTTTGCGTCTGGAGTTCTTGCAGCTTGTCTGCTACGTCGCGGTAGGAGACGTCAACACCATAGACTTCGGTGAAAACCTCGAGCGCCCGATTAATCTCACCCATTTGCTGGTAGGCCGAGCCAAGCTCATAACGCAACGCCTTATATTCGTCTTCCGCGTGCCCGGGCGCCTCCAACCCCTTCCTGAACCAGAGCACCGCCGCGCGCGGCATCCTCTTGTGGATAAAGCAATGACCAAGCATGTTACAGCACTGAAGATAACGCGAGGTTCCGTCGCCCGGCTTTGCCAGATTTGCGGCCGTCTGAAACTCCTGGATGGCTTCATCGAGGAGTTCCATCTCCTTATAGGCTGTGCCCATGTTGTAATGCGTCTCGTAGTCCTCGTTTGAGATGGGCTCCTCTTCAGCCGCCTCCCGAAACTCTTCAAAGAT
Source organism: uncultured Chloracidobacterium sp. (assembly GCA_964626895.1). Classification (GTDB taxonomy): domain Bacteria; phylum Acidobacteriota; class Blastocatellia; order Pyrinomonadales; family Pyrinomonadaceae; genus PSRF01. Next base: position 5,603 of record CAZVHN010000699.1, read on the forward strand.
CTCAGCCAAACCGGCGTCGATCCCTTTGCTGCCGGCAGCCGAAGCGAGATCGGGGCCAGACAAGACCTCGGCAGTCTCAGCTTCCATCTCGCCGATCCCGCCAAAAGTGATGTCAATGTCCGTCGCTTCTTCCGCTGGTTGTTCGGAACCGCCAAATCCAAACGTTTCTGGTGGAGGGGCGGTCGCTACGGACACTTCAACGGGTAGTCCGCCTCCTAGTTTCGCACGCCGAGCATCGATTTCCGGGTGGGAACCAAATTGACGCTCCATCAAATCAAGAGTGTCGGCGGCAATGTCAGCATAGCCTTGGTTAATATAAAAATCTACGCTTTCCAGTTCCTGGCGCAGTATCGCCTCAGGGCTTCTTCTGTCCCTAACAGGCGGCGCAAGTTCTGCATGCCCTCTCAAACTTTCATCGAGTGCGACACTACCTGATTCAAATCCCTCCACGGACGACTCAACTCCGTAACCAACTGGCGTTTTGTCGTTGAGGTCTGCGAAAGAAGAAGTAGGGTCTGGCGCGGCCTCCTCGGACACTGAATTCCATTCAAACTGATCCGCTCGAGCAGTTTCATCAGCACCTAGGGTCGACGCCTCGTCGTGGACTCCGGCGCCAAAGTTTTCGAATGAAGGCACGTCACTGACGGAAGGTTCCAGAGCAAAGGCAACTTCTTCGACTGCCTCTTCAGCCGCCCCGCCCAATGCGGTGAGTCGCTCGGCAAAGCGTTGCTCATCCGGCGCCAGGCGAACGAGCTGGGTGAGGGCATAACGCTCGTCCTGATCAAGTCCTGCCGCTTGGGCAGCTTCCGCGAGTCGTTCAAGAGCCGACCGCAGATTGTCCATGTCACGCTGCCACCAGTGGATTCTGACAAGTAGTCGCAGGGCCTCGACGTGTTCCGGATTCCGTGCCAGCACTTCCTGGACAAGTTCCTGCAGGTCATTTTCCGCACGACCCGCCAGCAACTGCTCAGCGATGGCGCTTAGAACTCTGGTGGCATCGTTTACCTCATCGACGCTCAGATAGAGTCGCGCCACCTCAATGAAACGAGTGTACTTTGAAGCATCATGGGCCACGAGCGAGGCAACGACGCGCTCAGCACTCGCAGCATTCTCCGCATCGATATAGGTGCGCGCCAGCAACGAGAGCAGCTCCGGATCGTCAGATCTTTCCCCGAGCATTCCTTCGAGCAGCTCCGCCGCCTCATCCGCGGAACCTAACGCGACGTGAGCGGCAACCACCCCTCTAAGAGCGGCGTCTTCGTTGGGCCGAATCTCCAGAGCTCTGGAGTAAGCTTTGAGGGCTTTCTCAAACTGGCCGGTATCGAATAGCCGAGTTGCAGCCTCCAGAAACGCCCTGGCCGCGTCAGATCCGAGGTTCTCTTTGAGATAACCTTCAGCGAGCTTTAGCCTAATCTCAGTATTGTGTGGATCGAGATCGGCGACCTTGTGCAGGATCTCGAAAGTTTGTTTCGTCTTTCCGGCCCGGGTGTAGGCGTCTGCAACAATCAGATACTGAGCACGAGCATCGGCAGTCAACCCCTCGGTCGCGTACAGTGCCGCCAACTTGTTGGCGATGGCCGGATCGCGCGGCTTGAGCCGCTCGATCTTCTTGTACATGGCGATCGCTTTTAAGTTGAACTCCTGCTCGCTATAGTGCTTGGCTATCCGAGAGAAACAGGAAATCGCATCCTCGTTTTGGCCGTCTCGCGCACAAAGATCGCCGAGCATATTCAGCGTCGTCAGATCGTCCTCGTCATTTTCGACGATCTGGCGATACTCTTTTATCGCGGCGGCGATCTTTCCCTGTGACAGGAATTTCTCAGCGGCTTTTAGGACCTTAGCCTTTTCGAAAACCATCAGTAGTATTATGTATCATCAAATATGCTAGCGGCGTCAATCGTAGCGGCGGGTTGAGAGAACAGCCCGTACGGGTAATCGCCTTGTAAGTTTGGCGACTATTTCCCAGGACGAAACAGTCGAAGGATACGCTAACACGGGTAAATGAAGGTGTCAACCCGTTCGTTTTCAAGAGTTTGGATGCGTTTCCCGCTCCCGTTGCCGCTCAATATGTTCCTTATCGCAGCCGGCAGGTTACGCCACATCGCATTGGATTACTAATCAATGATCTCTGCACTTCACTCCCCCGCTGTTGATACTAGATCACCGCTCGCTCTTCTTGGTAACCGCGTTGCCACCGCAGGTTTCGTTCTTTATGCCGCATTTGCGCCACATTCGATCGCGGGAGCGGAAATCGCACTTGCGATAGTTGGTGGCGGCTGGCTGGTTCGGACTATCGCAACAGGAAAAGCTGGTTTTCGACACACGAAGCTAGACTTACCGATTTGGCTCTTCTTCGCCTGGACCATCGCATCGTCCTGTCTATCCGAAGAACCGCAGATTAGCGTCGCAAAACTGCAATCTGTTTGCGTCCTCTTTCTCTTCTATCTGACCCAGGCAATTGTGACCAGAGGCAACGCGGTATTTTTGGTGTGTATCATGATCCTGTCAGGGGTGGCCGGCAGCATTTATAGCCTCTACGATTTGCTCCGCGGACGTGGAGTTGTGGTCGAAGCGGTCTCCAGCGACAGTCCTCTGCGTATGAGCGTTGCGCCCGGTGATGCTGTTTGGAGAGTGGATGGCCGGCGAATTTACTCGATTGACGAAATCGAAAGGGCGATCAAGAGGGCCCCGTCAGGAACCAATCTGCGTGTGAGTGTCATCACGCGTGGTGAGCACGCCGAACGCACTAGCTTAATGGTCACGGATCAAATGAAACAGCGTGATGCTCCTTCGGGAATCATGGGCAGAAATCCAACTCATCGCTTTCGCGCCTCGGGCTGGACTCGTCACTACGAGACATTTTCAGAGATTTTGCAGATCGTT
>CAZVHN010000700.1:0-6081 GCA_964626895.1 uncultured Chloracidobacterium sp.
CAGCTCAACGCCGCGTCCTGGAGACTCTCTCACACAGCGACACCATGCCCCTGCAACAATTGCTGACTGTGGCAAGCGTCGGCATCTCGGCAGTTAACACACTCCAGAAAAGAGGTGTTGTTGAACTGTCTCTGCAGACGATTCGCCGCGATCCGCTAGCAAGTGCCGTTCTTCCTCCGGTAGAGGAGTATGAACTCACTGAGGCCCAAGCGAGCGTGTTGGGCGAGATCGAGCAGCCTCTGCGGCGAGGTGACTACGCCGCGTTTCTTCTTCACGGCGTCACCGGCAGCGGAAAGACCGAAGTGTATATGCGCGCGATGCGCATCTGCCTGCAACAGGGCCGTGCCGCGATGATGCTGGTACCAGAGATAGTGCTGACGCCGGTGTTCTCGCGCCGGCTGCGGGCTTACTTCGGCGATCAAGTGGCGATATTTCATTCCTCCCTTTCGAAAGGCGAGCGCTTTGACGAGTGGACGCGGGTCAAGAATGGCGAGGCGCAGATTGTCATCGGCACTCGCTCCGCCGTGTTCGCTCCCATTTCCAAGCTCGGGCTCGTGATTGTCGATGAGGAACACGAGTCAACATACCGCCAGGCAGACTCACCTCAGTACCACGGCCGCGACACCGCGATTGTCCGCGCTCAAAAAGAGTCTGCCGTGGTGATTCTTGGGTCCGCCACCCCATCGCTGGAATCCTTCTATAACGCTCACACGGGCAAGTATCGGTGCCTGCGTTTGCCAACCCGCATTGCAAATCGCGCTATGGCAAAGGCGCGCATGATCGACATGCGTGAGGTTTTTGATCGTCACAAGAAGCCAAAAGTTTTTTCCGATGATTTGCTGGAGGCAATTGACGACACGCATCGGCGCAAGGAGCAGGCAATCATCCTGCTCAACCGCAGAGGCTATTCAAGTTTTGTACTCTGTCGCTCCTGTGGAGAAACGATCCAATGTCCAAACTGCGACGTCACTCTTACTTACCATCGCAGTGAAAGAGTAATCTTATGCCATTACTGTAACCATCGTGAGACTGCGCCCGATCGGTGTCCATCATGCAAAGGAGAGTATATCTACTACATCGGTGAGGGGACCGAGCAGATTGAAGCCATGCTGACGAAGCTCTTCCCTGCTCTGCGCATAGGCCGAATCGATCGCGACACCGCCTCGCGCCGCGGAGTCTTCGAGAAGGCGCTGCTTGATTTCAGCGACGGCAATATCGACCTGCTGGTTGGCACGCAGATGCTGGCCAAGGGTCACGACTTTCCCAACGTCACCCTGGTCGGCGTCGTATCGGTCGATGCCGGTCTCGCGTTGCCGGACTTTCGTGCTGCGGAACGAACATTTCAACTTATTACACAGGTGGCGGGCCGCGCGGGACGAGGCGATCGAGCGGGCCAGGTGCTCGTGCAGACTTACCACCCAAATCACTACGCTCTCCGACATGCTTGCGCGCAAGACTACGACGGGTTTTACAAAGAAGAAATCCGCCATCGCCAGAACCACGCTTATCCGCCGTTTGTCGCGCTCGCCTCGTTGCTGGTCCATGGTGCGGACCAGAGTCGCGTTCGGTCCGATGCGGTAGGGTTGCGAAAGGAAATGGATCTGGCCAATAGAGACCGCACCTGCCGCATACTCGGTCCTGCTCCGGCGCCTCTTGCCAGACTCAAAGGCGAGCATCGGATGCAGCTCCTGGTGAAGTCCCGGAGCAGACGCCAATTGCGTCAGGTTGTCGACCGAGCGTTAGCGACAGCCGCCAATCGGGGACTCAACCTGCGCGGTGTAAACCTGGAAATCGATCCGGTTTCGCTAATGTGACAGCGTGCGTCGTTCAGGCTCATGCGTTAAACTCCCGGCATGAAACTCTCCGAACTTGCAGCCAAAACGGGGGCTCGCATCGAGGGAAGCTCGCTCGATATAGACATTGAGGGCGCGGCTGGACTCGACGAAGCAAAGCCTGGGCAGGTCACGTTCCTCGCAAATCCTCGCTACACGCCGCGTCTGAAGACTACGCAAGCTTCGGCGATCTATGTGGGCGAGACGGTCGATTTGGGCCGCGATGATATCGTCGGTTTGCGGGCCAAAGACCCTTATCTTGCATACACACGCGCACTTCGCCTCTTTCATCCCGAACCTACAATTGCACCTTCTATTCATCCGTCGGCAGTCATCGATCCCACAGCGCGTGTTGCCGAGAACGTATTCATCGGCGCCTGTTCAGTAATTGGGCCAGGGACAGAGATCCAACCGGGCGTGCAGATTTATCCGAATGTCACCATCTATGCCGGCGTTACCATCGGCAAAGATTCGGTGGTCCACTCTGGCGCGGTTATCCGCGAACGTTCGCAGATTGGGGAACGCGTGGTCATCCACAACAACGTCGTAGTTGGTTGTGACGGGTTTGGATATGCCAAAGATGAGCAGCGACACTGGCTCAAGATTCCGCAGACCGGGCGGGTAGTGATTGAAGACGACGTCGAGGTTGGCGCGGGAACAACAATCGATCGCGCGTCCGTTGGCGAGTCACGGATTGGCCGGGGAGCGAAGATAGACAATTTGGTCCAGATCGGTCACTCCTGCACCGTGGGTGAAGACACTCTGCTTTGCGCTCAGGTTGGGCTGGCCGGGAGTTCGCACATTGGAGATCGCGTGGTCCTCGCAGGCCAGGCGGGAGTAGCAGGCCACTTAACAATTGGCGACGATGCGGTTCTTACAGCCAAAAGCGCCACCAGTCATGACGTACCATCGGGCAAAGTTATTTCCGGAATTCCAGCTTTCGATAACCGGGATTGGCTGCGCTCGACGGCGGCTTTTCGCCGGCTCGGTGAGATGCAACGGACCTTAAGAGAACTTCAACAGCGACTACTGGAATTGGAAGGTGGCACCTCAGGCAAGCCTCTCTCTAAACCTGCGGATTGATCAGATCGACCACGAGCGTAGCGAGCGGGGCGGTAGCCCGACTGTTAAGGAGGGTTCGGCAACATTACCTGGATGGCGGGTTGGTTGTTCGCGCCATCGGCAGAGTCTTAGGTACCTTGAGGAGCCCTCCTTAACAGTCGGGCTACTGCCCCGCGGACTACCTTCCGCGGAATGCCCGCTCTCGGTGGGGCCGAAGCCTTAAGCGTCGACGAAGAATGATCAAAGCAAAGGCATTCTCATTTCAATCAGATAACGTCGATTCCGCGGGCCCCGTTTCCAGCTACTCCTCCATCCTCATCTTCGCTCTGATTGTCGTCCTCTTCATTGGCGCCAGGCTTTGGGGATTAACAGCCTCGTGTCTCTGGTTCGACGAAGTCTTCAGCGTACATGCCGCCCGTCATGAATGGAGTCGCCTGCTGGGCTTCGTGGCAGCAGACATCATTCATCCGCCGCTCTTCTATGCTCTGCTTAAAGTTTGGATCAGCGTCGGCGGTGAGTCGTTGTTTTGGTTGCGTCTCTTTCCGGTGCTCACCAGTATCGCCGTTATCATCCCTTTCTTTATGTTATTCCGGGAACTACGACTGGGATCGACCCAGATCAAGCTGTCCCTGTTGTTGATGGCCGTGAATGGTTACTTGATCAAGTATGCGCAGGAAGTGCGCATGTACAGTCTGCTGCTTTTCTTCACTGTCTGCTCTCTCTGGCTGTTCATCAAATTCGTAAATGCAACTCACGCCAGAAAACAATTACTGGCTTTGTCTGCGCTTAACTTACTACTTGTCTACACCCACTACTATGGGTGGTTAGTGATCGCGGCTGAGGCGGCCTTTTTGGTTTTATGGGACCGCTACAAACTGCCGGACTTTCTTATTGCGGTTGCGGTGCTTCTGCTGTGCTTTAGTCCCTGGGTTTACGCGGTAACTTTGGCGGCCGAACAAGGTAAAGGCTTAGCGCAAAACATTGGCTGGGTGGGGCGTCCTCGGCTGGCTGATGTCGTACAATTCTTTGCACTGTTGAATGCGCCGTTCTATTTTCGCCAGAGTTCAAACCAGGTCGTTTATGCTCGCTGGGGACTCCTCGCCGGCTTCGTGATATTTGGCTTGCCACTGGTGGCCTTGTCATGGCGACTTGTTAGACAAAGATACCGGCAAGGAGAGCAAAGCCTCAGCGCCCCGAAATGCTTAATCCTCTTTTCAGTTCTACCCCTAGCTCTCGCACTTCTCGCTAGCTGGGTATTGCCGTATTCCATCTGGGGCACGCGCCACCTGATCATTGTGGCCGTTCCTTATCTGCTGCTGGCCGCAATTGCACTCGATCGATTGCGCCCGGAGTGGCTCAGGATCACCCTTTTGCTCCTGCTTGGTTGCTGGTCGTTCTTAGCTGGGACTGGGCTGCTGCTCCGACGTGGGGACACTTACATATGGTGTGCGTGGGGTCAGTTGAGCCAGCAGATTATTCAACGCCAACATACGCCGGCCGAGGTCATAAAGGTTTATGCGTTCGAAGAATTGGTTGCTTATCATCTCTGGTTTGCTTCGGAAGAATCCACTGGTGGGAAATTCCAAGTGGCTTTGATAAAGGGTGTTCCCGGACTCCGGGAGGATCCAGCTTACTTTCTACCTCGAGCGTTTTCTGACATAACGGTGCAAGACCTCTCCGCGATGAATGAAAAACAGTTCTGGATCGCATTTCGCGATACAGACTTCAATCAACAGGGTCCGCCTCTCAAGACTCTGAAAGATCGTGGCTTCGAAGTACGGGAGGTTCTACAAGTAGAAGCCGCGGGGCAGCGAGCATTTCTGGTTGAGTTGGAACGCCATTGAGAGGGTCAGGGAATGGGTCCCGGCATTGAATGTTTTGGAGGACCGCTCAAGCCCCGCTAACTTGCAGGTCAGCTTTCCAGCTCGCCGAAGCGGCGAGCAAATATCAAGTTAGAAACATTTTCGCCTGTAATAAAATCAACAACTTACAGGCGAGTTTCTAGTGAGGAAGGTGGACCCTGTCCCCGCTCTTACGAGGAATACAAAGATCGTATGAACCAACCACTCAAATTAATTTCACCCTCTAGAGGAGCTTCCTCACAGCTGAGTGGCTTGCAAGCTTGAGGCGGGGACAGGGTCCGCCTTCCTGACTTGCAATTTAACGCAAGTATTTTTTAGGTTTTAACACAGTCGCTACCGCTCGCGGTTCCGTAGTGGAGTGACATCGTCGCGTGGGCCAAACGGCATTTAGTAACGAGTAATTACGTAATCGCGCCACCGTCAACAATCACAACCTCGCCATTCATAAAACTGTTGCGATCGCTAACCATGAACGCGGCATACTCGGCGAGCTCTTCCGGACGGCCAAGTCGACCGGCTGAGGCCCATAAGGCGTGCATCTGAAGCAGGCGCTCCGGAAGCACAGCGGCCAAATCCGTGTCGAAGATTCCGGCGGCGATGGCGTTTACTTTGACACCGAAAGTTCCGGCCTCGCGTGACAGGCATTTAGTGAAACCGATCATCGCGGCTTTGGAAGTTGCGTAGTGAACGGCGGTCGGGAGGGCCCGCAGCGCTCCGATGGAGGTGATGTTGAGGATATGTCCCTTCCGCTGACGAATCATCTGTTTGTAGATTGGCTTCGTAACCGCGAAGAGGCTGCCAACGTTTGTATCGATCACTTCGTCCCAGGCGCGATCGGTGGTGGTAGCGAAGTTATCGCTGCGATTGATCGCGGCGTTGTTAACCAGGATATCGATGCCTCCCCACTTCTCGACGAGTTCTCTCGCAAGTCGCTTGAGTCCCAGACGATCAGTGACTGACACCTTAAAGCTAAGCGCCCGCTTGCTGTAATGCTCAATCTTTTTACGTGTCTCTTCGGCAAGATCATCGCGCGCACCGTAGTTAAACGCTACATCAGCGCCCTCACGCGCAAAAATCTCGCAGATTGCCGCGCCAATACCTCGCGTTCCTCCGGTTACGAACGCACGTTTTCCTTCCAGCAGCAGACTCACTAGCGATCTATCTCCAAAAAACCCGCTTCCACGAGCGCAAGCGGGCAAGATTCATGGCTTGATTCGTTGGCGGGGAATTAAAAGCCCTAAAAGTTCCACCAGTCAACGCCCTTGGCAGTTAGGTACTGGTGCAGTTTGGTGTGGCACGCGCATCTTGCGCGTGTCTTCACGGGC
>CAZVHN010000701.1:0-2638 GCA_964626895.1 uncultured Chloracidobacterium sp.
ATGTCCGCGGCGGAAATCTTGTCGCCGACCAGCCACTGCGAACCGGCGAGGCGGTCGTCGATCGTCTTGAGCTCGTGGCGCAGCGTTTGCGCGGCCTGTTGGATTTCCCCGACTTTATCCAATCCTTTGCCAAAGAAAATCGGCCGAACGACTTTGTCGCCGGCGCTCACGACATAGGACTCACACTCAGCGAGCGCGCGCCAGATCAAACCGGTTTCCTCGGGCGTTTTGCCGAACAGCGGCGGGTCGGGGTATTTGCGATCGAGGTAGCTCATGATTGCAAGCGATTCGCAGAGGACGAAGTCTCCATCTTTCAGAGTCGGGACTTTGCCGCGCGGGTTGAGCTGAAGATAGGCGGGCGCTTTGTTTTCAGCTTTGGAAAACTCCAAAAGCTTCGATTCATAAGGCAGCCCCTTCACTTCCAATGTCAGCATCACCCGCCAAGCGAACGGACTGCCGCTGCCCCAATAAAGTTCGATCGCCATGTTTCTCCCTCCTGCGTAAGTTGACCGTTTGTTAACCCGCCGGCCGGAATAATTATCAATCTGAATAATCCTCAGTCGGTCCGGCCGCTTTGCGGATCTCATCTACCGTCGCGGCGACGAAGTCTTTTGCCACTGTAAGCTCCTGCGCCTGCGGCAAGCAGTTTTTCACGAACGGGGCAGAAAGCAAGTGGGCCTATAGTTAACGACCAAGACCGTCACTTGGCCGCCCCGCAGCAAACCGCCTTCGAGCAGCATCGGCGGCACAGCCGATGGGGTCAAACGTTTTGCCTTCAACTCATCGCCTACGGCCGCAGGCGGCTGACGCCTCTCTCGACCGGATCTTGAGCCGCCTGTTCCGAGGTGTTCGGCAATGGCTTGGACTAAACCGACGAGCCGCACGAAAGTCGCGACTAAGCGGATTATCGGTCGGGACGATTGATCGAAAGTTTGTTTAGATATCCAGGCCCGACCCCAATTCCCGACCCAGATTTCATCTTTTGTTGCCACCCATGAACCCGACGGGGAGGAGAGACATATGAGTTGTAGCCTGGTATGATGCTCGAAAGTCAAAACTATTGAGGAGATGACATGCCACAGATGGTCGCGATTCAATTAGAGGTCCCTGATGATCTGGCGCGGTTTCGATTGCCGCCGGGGGTTAACACCCGACTCCAAGAACTCCTGGACCGCCAAGACAGTGGCAAACGGCTAACTGCGGCGCAGCGCAAAGAAGCCCAGGGGCTCGTCAATCTCGCCGAGATGCTTTCGCTGCTCCGGCTGCGAGTGGAACGAGCCGGCAGTCGTCGAACGAAGAAGCCATGAGCGACATTCCCGCTCGCTTGCGTCGATTGGTTGTGTTGCGAGCGGGAGATCGATGCGAATATTGCCGTTTGGCGCAGAAAGGCCAGGAGGCCACCTTCCACATTGATCATATCTTGCCCAAGGTGGCCGGTGGCCGGACTGCCGCCGCAAATTTAGCTCTCGCTTGCGTCTCCTGTTCATTGCGCAAGGAGGCACGACGCTCCGCCATCGAACCCAATACAAACCGGAGAGTGGCATTGTTTCATCCACGCCGCCAGCGGAAGCTGATAATACACTATGAACAAGTATGAAACACTACTTAAGGTGCTAGACAAACTCTGCGACGAAGCGCCGCTGTCACGTAAAAGGTATCACGCGCCAAGTGGGGATGAAGAGAAAAAAACCAAGCCCGGGCAAGAGCTTTAATCCACTTGTATTTAAAAGTTAAGTTTGGTCTGCTTCTTTTTGAAGAGCGGGAACACCTGCTTACCGATAAATCGGGCGATGGAGGCATCGATGCGTATTACATAGATCGAGAACATCGCACCGTCTACGCATTTCAGTCCAAATTTCGCACAAGTCAAGACAACTTTGAAAAAAAGAATATTCGCCCCGAAGAGTTACTCGCCATACAGTTAGGTAGAATAAGTAAAGGTGAGGAGAAGTCGGAAGAAGGACACGCTTGGAACGGAAAAATAAAACAGTTTCAACGTGAGTTGCAACAAACCGAGTTTCTGGGGGCATACGCCTATAAAGTTGTTCTTCTCGCAAACTGCAAGAAATTAAATACTGCTCAGCTTAAGCGATTATGTGAGGGTTTTACCGTGGAGGAGTTCGACCATGTCCGCGTCTACGAAGAACTACTCTTCCCAGTTGTAAGCGGAACTTACTATAAGGCTGCGGACCTAGAAATTAAGATAAACCTGGACAATGTCTCCCTAGGACAGGGTCGCGTTTCTTACACGGCGAAGACTTCAGACTTCAGTTGTAACGTGACTCTCGTTTTTGCACCCGTGGCTGAGATCGGACGAGTACTTGCTAAGTACCGAAACTCGATTCTCTATTTCAACCCACGGAGCTTCCTTGGACTAAGCAACAACCCTGTAAACAGAGAAATCGAGACGACCATCACGGCGTCTTCAAGTAATGAGTTTGCGCTCTTCAACAATGGAATCACTATCGTATCGGATCAAACGGGTTATAGCGACACGACAGGCCAACAGGGCGTAGCGCAACTCGTGCTTCGCAATCCTCAGATAATCAACGGTGGCCAAACCGCGTACACTCTGTGTCGTCTATTTGAAAAAGTGCAACAGGGCGAGTTAGCGGCGGATATTTTTCACGGCAAGGAG
>CAZVHN010000702.1:0-4374 GCA_964626895.1 uncultured Chloracidobacterium sp.
TGCGCCCGGATTCGAGATCGTCGAGCAGGGAAACTCGCTGGCCCTTTGTCAGAGACTCGGCGCCCCGGGCGACTAATACACCCAGCTCTTCGAATAGCTCACGAGCAGCGCAACTGATTACTGCGGCAGTTTCAGCATCAGTGGAATTGCTGACCTGAACCTCGGCGTCGGAAGTATCGAGCTGTCCCCCGGGAAACGCACTAAAGCCACCAAGGAAGGCGAGCTTCTCGCTGCGGCGGACCAGGAACACTTCGGGGTCACGAGGATCGGTGTTTTGTCGAAGAAGGATTACGGCGGCGGCGTCTTTGGGTGCTGCGGTAGAATTATCTTTGCTCACGAGTGAGAAAGTCTGGAGTCTCGGAGTCGGGAGTCTAGAGTCAAGAAGAGAAAAAGAACTCTAGACTTTTGACTCCAGACTCGAGACTCCAGACCAAACTAAGACCACCTGAACCGCTCACCATCCCCCTCTGTCCAGGGGTTGCCGCGCATGTGGTAGCCGCCCTCTTCCCAATAGCCTGGTTGGTCGTGTTCCAGGAAGCGCACGCCCTTGACCCACTTCGCAGATTTCCACGCATAGAGTTGTGGCACGATCAGACGCACCGGTCCGCCGTGCTCCGGCGTGATCGGCTGTCCATCGTGTGACCAGGCCAACAGCGAATCCTCGTTAAGAAAGAATTCGATGGGAATGTTAGTGGTCCAGCCGGAGTCGAAAGCGGAGACCAACACAAACTTCGCTTCAGGCTTAACGCCGGCAATGCGTGCGATTTCACGCGTCGGTATGCCACCCCAAACGTTGTCCAGTCGCGACCAGCGCGTGACGCAGTGCAAGTCGGCAAAGACCCGTACAGCGGATAGTTGCATGAACTCGTCCAGCAACCATTTCTGAGTATGCTCAACCAGCCCGTCAACCTCAAATGACCATGATGCCAGATCGACATCCGGGGTTCCGTGAGCGTCGAGTACGGGCCACTTGCGCGTCCTTGTTTGCCCGGGAGGAATGCGATTCGGAAGTTGCGTGTTGGGACTAATGATTACGTCAGGATCCGCTATCTCCTCAGGCTTGCGCGGATCGCCAGGCTGGTATTTTGGATCGTTGAAGAGGCTACCTAGAAAACTCATTGTAAGTGTTAGAGGTCAGTGGTGGTTGGTCAGTGGTCAGGTGTTATCAGTGCTCAGTGGTAACGTCTTTTTCCCAAACTCTCAACAACTGACCACTGATCACGGACAACTGACCACTGACTATTTTTTAGTTTGTCGCTCCGCCAGCTTCATCAGTTCTTCCGGCAACCACTTGCCGACGGCCTTCGCTTGGGCTTCCGCAATTCCGTGTGAACGATCGTGCCATTTATCGCGTGTGCCTTCGGGACCGCGTTCACGTTCATAGTTCTCGGTTTGCTCCAGACTAAGGACTATGCCATCGGCGATCTCGCCCCAGTCCTGGAACTGGATTCCTCGTCTAACTAACGGCAGACCGGCGGACCAGTCTTCTTGCGGGGCCCGCGCGTCCTGCTCGGGAATCGTCAGGTTATACAGCGGCGGAAAGGGTTTTCCCTGGAATTCCCGAACCAGTCGCTCCCTAATCTCTTTGTACGACAACTGCGGGTTCTCGCGCCTCAGGGCCTGGGCCCAGCGAAAGAGATCAGCAGCGCTTACCTGTTCTTGAGCCATGGAATCCCGCTCCTCCAGTTGTCGCTTCGTTTGCGAATACCTTACACGCGAGCCTCTCGAATCACAAATGGCATCCACAGATTACGCAGATTACGCAGAACCATTCGATCAGTAAGACGACGTAGAAAAACCTTTGTAGCCAGTCTGTTTCTTATCTGTGTAATCTGCGTAATCTGTGGATAGATTCCGCGATAATCAGGTACACTCCAAATCTGACATGTCGGAAACAATTATTGCCAGCGAACCAACACCCAACCTCACCCCCGAAGCACCAATAGGAATCTGTCCCGTTTGTGGACGCACTTCCGGGGGCGCGCTCATAGATCTCTCTCTGCTGGAGACAGACCTGCGGCTGCTTGTCGAAGCTAATTTGCCGGGCGTGAAGTCTTCGGCAGTTTGTCTTCAGTGCCTGGAGTTGTTCAAGCGGGCAAGGCGGCAGATCGAATCTCACGCCGCGGTCTTCGAGCAAACCAGCTTTGTGTTGCCGACGCCGCTGCGCATGAATGCTGACGAGCGGTTCACTGGTCGTGATGTCACCATTGCTTTCCTCGATTCCGGTTTCTATGCACATCCGGACTTAACTCAGCCGGTGAATCGGATCCTTGCATACCACAGCATCTTCGATTCAACTGCTGATCCGACGTCGTTGAAGACGACCGATGTTTCAAGCTGGCACGGGATGATGACCTCCGTTGTGGCGGCCGGAAACGGCTACCTCTCCGACGGGTTTTATCGCGGTCTGGCGCCCGAATCCAATTTAGTGCTGGTCAAGATTGGCAAGGCAGGACATATTCCTGACGAGGACATCGACCGTGGTTTGCAATGGGTCCTCAAACATCGTGAAGAGTACGGTATTCAGATCGTTAACATTTCCGCCGGCGGAGATTTTGAGAGGTCCTACTTAACCAGCCTTTTGTGCCAGACTGTCGAGCGTGCAGTTAGCGAAGGTCTGATAGTGGTCTGTGCGGTCGGTAACGCGGGAATGGCGCCGGGCCATCCGGTGCTGCCACCCGCGAGTTCACCTTCTGCGATTTCGGTGGGGGGACTCGACGATCGGAATTCGCTTGATCGGGCAAAGCGCGGCATGTACCGCTCGTCATACGGACCAACGGTTGACGGTCTGCAAAAACCAGAAGTAATTGCTCCGAGCATCTGGGTTGCGGCCCCGATTCTGCCGCATACGCCCACCGCAGATGAGGCCCGACTCTATTCTGAGTTGGACGCTGCGGCGGATGAGAAGCTGCCCTCGATCATTGAGGCTCACAAGGGAGTCGACAAGGATCTGGACGAAGCCAGTGCCTTACCCATGCCGCTCTTGAGACAGCTGATTACCATCAAACTCCACGAAGGTAACGTGATTAACCGATATTACAAGTACGTTGATGGGACATCATTCGCGTCCCCAATCGTAGCATCGACGATTGCTTGCATGCTCGAGGCGCATCCCAAGTTGACGCCGCAGCAAGTGAAACGAATTCTAATAGACACGGCCGAACGAGTTTCAGGCATTGAGGTGGAGCGTCAGGGGTGGGGTGTGGTTTCGCCGGGACGAGCGGTTGAGGTAGCCCGGTCGCTGCGATCGTGATCGAGGATAGAGGGCCAGGCGAATGGGACTGTGTGAAAACCCAAGAGGGCCTACCGTAATTTGCAGGTAAGGAAGGCGGACCCTGTCCCCGCCTCAAGCTTGAAAGCCACTCAGCGTAAGAGCGGGGACAGGGTCCGCCTTCCTGACCGGCGAGTTAGCGTGGCTTGAGCCGTTTTTTTGGGATCGCTGAGTTTGACACAGTCTTGAGTGCCCTGCGTTGGTCTGCAGGGCGTTGGTTCCGGAAGAACATGTCGGGAGGTTGGACTTGCGACTAACGCGTGTGCAACAATCCATCAAACCAAAGCACCAACAGTTTGTGAGAGGAGTTTTAGCGTTAAATGTTAGAGAATGAAATTGCGCCAACGGACGCTGCGCCTGAAGGGGGCAGCGTAGACCAGGCGCCAACTGAAGCGCCGGAAGACATTTCGTATCACGCAGTCGAGAAGGAAGGACAGGTAACGGCAATTTGGGAGATGCAGGGTCGCAAGCACGTTCGCACCATCGATCCCAGGTCCCGCCAGGGACAGGACATCCTTCGCCTTTACACAACCGAGCATCACGAAGAGACGCCTACGCCGGGAGCCAGCGAAGCAGCTTCGTCGTAGGTGTGAGGCTTAAATGCTGCTGGTGAGAGTTTAGCCCGGTATGAGCCGCTTATTGCGGCTCTATCATTTAATCACTCCTAACGAATTAAAAAACTGAATCGACTGCACCGCCGCTTCCTCAGTCCGTTAGGAGTGAAATGTCTATAGCGCGTTGTGGTTGCGTGCTTCCGTTCGGCAACAAGCACCTGCATCCCGATCGACCCAGCCAGCGCCGCCACTGCCTTGCCCAGGGAACCGTAACCTATAATTCCGATTTTGCTGCCGTGCAGTTCGTGGATTGTATGATTGAGCAAACAGAACTGTTTTGCCTGTTGCCATTTGCTATCGCGGACATCTTGAATGTATGCAACGAGATTTCTACGCAAAGCCAGCATCAGCATCAACACATGTTCCGGCAATGAGTGTTTGGAATAATTGCGCGTGTTGCATACGGCCACGCCGCGGCTCCTGCAATAGCCCAGGTCAATGTTATCGACGCCGGTGGCGGCAACGGCAATCAGCTTCAGTTTGGGCAGT
>CAZVHN010000703.1:0-2252 GCA_964626895.1 uncultured Chloracidobacterium sp.
GCCCGAGATAATTCGCGAACTCGATCTGCCTCGTCACGGCTTGGAAATACTTCCCCTTGACGGCACGTTCACCCCGATGCCGAACGGCGATTACCTGTGGCGTGTCAACGATCATGCGAAGACACGACGCGAAATCGCCCGCCATTCCAAACTACACGCCGAAGCCTACGACGAATACGGCAAAGCCATGATCGAGATGGCCCACTTCGTGAAGCCCATCTTGAGCATGACCCCGCCCGATCCAACCTCACTCAATCCGAAGGGCTTGATGGATCTACTTTTTCTCGGCCGTAGATTTCAGCGTCTGCCTGCCGAAGACAAGTACAACCAGGTGCAGTTGATGACCATGAGCGCGGTGGATTTCCTGGATCAGTGGTTTGAGACTGACGTGCTCAAGGCGACGATGTCGGCCTCCGGAATTATCGGCACGTTTCTGGGCGTGCGCAGCCCGGGCACTGCATACGTGTTGCTGCATCACTACATGGGTGAGATCGACGGCGCCTTTCGTTCCTGGGGGCTCTCGCGCGGCGGTACCGGGGCCATCTCAAACGCGATTGGCGATGCCGCGCGCGAGGCGGGGGCAGAGATTCGCACGGAAGCACCGATAGAAAGAATCCTACTTAAGAACGGCCAGGCGAAAGGGGTGGTGCTTGCGAACGGTGAGGAGATCTACGCCGACGTGATTTCGTCGAGTGTCGATCCGCGGCTGACGTTCATGAAGATGGTCGGCGAAGCCCATCTGCCCGATGACTTTGCTGCCGACCTCAAGCGTTACAAATACCGCGGCTCATCAGGCAAGGTAAATCTTGCGCTTGACGGACTGCCGAACCTTACCTCGCTGCCCGGACCCGGACACCACTTGCGCGGGGCCATTTCGATTTCACCGTCGGTGGATTACATGGAGCGGGCGTACGATGAAGCGAAGTATGGTCGCTTCTCGCGTCGTCCATACATCGACATCGTGATTCCGAGTCTGACTGATCCATCCGTCGCGCCGCCCGGCAAGCATGTGATGTCTTGCTTTGTGCAATATGCGCCTTACAATTTGAAGGAAGGAAACTGGGACGACAAACGCGAAGAGTTTGGCGATACAGTGATCGAAACGATTGCCGAACACGCGCCAAACATCAAAGACCTGATTCTTCATCGCCAGGTGTTGACGCCATTGGATATTGAACGGGACTTTGGTTTGTCCGAAGGCAACATCTTCCAGGGTGAGCTCACGCTGGAGCAACTTTTCTTCCTGCGGCCGGCGCCGGGCTGGGCGCAGTATCGGACTCCCATTCGCAATCTCTACATGTGCGGGTCAGCAACCCATCCCGGGGGCGGCGTAATGGGAGCGCCGGGACGCAATGCCGCGATGCAACTCTTGAAGGATTGGAAACGTGGAAAGGTGTAAGAGCATTAGCCACAGATTCACACAGATGAACGCGGATTAAAACAAATACTACAACTGCTTGATTAAGACTCTTCTCAGATCCTTATGATCAGCGTTTATCTGTGGCTAAATTTTGTTTGGATTGGCTGACAGTGGAGAATGGCAACTCAAGACATCATCATCATTGGCGGAGGCCATAACGGACTCGTGGCCGCCTGCTATCTCGCCAAGGCGGGATTGAAGACGCTGGTTCTCGAACGGCGCAAGGTTGTTGGTGGCGGCGCCGCTACCGAAGAGATCCATCCCGGCTTCCGTTGCTCAACTCTGGCCCAAACCGCCGGCCCACTATTCCCTGATGTCGTCAAAGATCTGAATCTAGTTCGTCACGGACTTGAAACGATAAATCCGGAAGTTCGCGTTCTGGCTCTCGACCTTAATGGCCGATCCCTGGGTATCTACAACGACGCGGCACGCACGGCCGCCGACCTTGAAAAGATCTCCCCACGCGACGCCAAAAGCTATCCCGAATTCGCAGCCAGCTTCGCCCGTATTGGACGCGTCCTGTCTCCCTTGCTCAGGATGACGCCGCCCTCAATTGAAAAGCCGGCGCTGGGTGAACTCTTGAATCTGGGCCGGCTAGGCCTGTCGTTTCGCGGGCTTGGTAAGAAAGACGCGTATCGCTTACTTCGGTGGGGACCGACGGCGGTTGCGGACCTGGTTGCCGAATGGTTCGACACCGAGCTGCTGCGCGCCACCGTCGCCGCGCGCGGTATCTTCGGTGCGTTCGCTGGACCATGGTCCGCCGGGACCAGCACCGGACTCTTGTGGCAGGCGGCCATGGACGGTCACGCAGTGAGCCCGGCATCTTTTATTA
>CAZVHN010000704.1:0-5157 GCA_964626895.1 uncultured Chloracidobacterium sp.
TCTCAAATCTCAGATCTCAAATCTCAGAGCTCAAATCTCAGATCTCAGATCTGAGATCTTCAAAGCCAGCCCGTGAAGGCTTTCATACGATCACGCCATACCTTGCTGTTAAGGAAGCTCCACAACTGATTGAGTTTGTGAAGCAAGCCTTTGGTGCGGAAGGAAAAATCTACGGGATAGGTTCTCAAGGCGGTTTTCACGCCGAGTACAGGATCGGTGACTCGATGGTAATGATTGGTGGCGGCGAGGCCTGGCGCGGATCGCCCATGCCCACCGCACTTCATATTTACGTGGACGATGTGGACGCCGTTTATCAGAGGGCCCTCGACGCCGGTGCTACTTCAATGATGGGGCCGATTGAGGATCATGGGGAGCGCGTCGCCGGTGTGAGAGATCTTTCAGGCAATGAGTGGTATGTCGCGAAACGCCTGTCAGGCAGCCATACTGATGATGGTCTTCGCAATGTGAATGTCTACCTTCATCCTCTCGACGCCGCCCAAATGATCGAGTTTCTGAAGCCGGCTTTCGGAGCGGCAGAGGTGGCAGTCTATCGCCTCCAGCCGGACGGCCCTGTCGTCCATGCGAAAATAAAAATCGCAGACTCGGTCTTGGAGATGGGGGAAGCCCATGGTCCGTATCAGCCGATGCCGACGATGTTTTTCCTCAATATTGACGACGTTGATGCGTGGTACCAACGGGCCGTGTCCTCAGGCGCTACTTCGATAAGCGAACCGGCGGATCAGCCATATGGCTCTCGTGTTGCTGGGGTAACGGATCCGTTCGGCAACACCTGGTACATCACCAAGCCCCTTCAGAAGGTTGGATCCTGAACCGGAAGCCTCTACAATGATGAGCTAATCGGTCATTAATTCAAAACAGTCGGACGCGACGGAAGGTCAATGAATATGCTTGAGACAGGAAAGCAGTTTCCGGATTTCTCTCTTCCGAACCAGGACGGGAAGACAGTGAAGCTCGGCGATTTTGCCGGTAAATGGTTGGTAGTCTACTTTTATCCGAAAGACGATACGCCCGGTTGCACGATTCAGGGAAAATCTTTCACGGCTAGCAAGGAAGACTTCGAGGCCGCGGGAATTTCAGTCGTCGGCGTCAGCCAGGACGATGTCGCCTCACATAAGGACTTCTGCAACAAGTTTGGTTTCACAATCGACTTGCTTGCCGATACGAATGCGGAATTGCTCAAGGTCTGCGGGGTTGGTCAAAGCGACTACAAAGGCACGATGTATTGGGACCGCACCTCAATCGTAGTGGACCCAAACGGCGTGGTGCGCAAAGTCTATGAGAAGGTAAGCCCCCAGGGCCACGAGCAAACCCTGCTTGGTGACATTCAACAAATGCAGGAATCTGACAGGAGAAAGACAATGACTAGTACAGTAAAGCCCATCCCCGAGGGCTACCACTCAGTCACGCCGTATTTGATCATCAAGAACGCTGCCGCCGCCATTGAGTTTTATAAATCGGCGTTTGGCGCTATTGAGCTGTTTCGCATGCCACAGCCGGACGGAAAAATCGGCCATGCTGAGATTAAGATAGGCGATTCGCCCATCATGCTTGCTGACGAGTTTCCCGAGATGAAATATGTGAGTCCGGAAACGCTGGGTGGCTCACCCGTGTCTCTGATGATTTATGTGGAAGATGTAGACACGGTTTTCAAACGCGCTATTGTTGCCGGTGCGTCGGAGCAAAAGCCGGTGGAGGATCAATTCTACGGCGACCGCGGTGGCAGTCTCATCGATCCCTTTGGACACGTTTGGCACATCGCCACCCACAAAGAAGACGTAACTCCGGAAGAGATGGAGAAACGCGCCAAGTCTGCGCACGGCGGAAGTTGAACTAACGCACTGTTCCTAGAGGTCAGGACTGACTCTTATCAGGATAGTCGGGTAGGTTCCCGCGGCCCTGGGCATGGGCGTGGTAGGTTCTCTCACCGGCGCGGCCGGTTCCTCATCGGGCGGTATCGGAACAGGATTCGGCGCTGGTGCAGGATCCGGATCCATCGGATCATACGGATGTGTTGGCGATCTTCTCTCTTGTTTCGACAGACGCTAAGTCAGCGTGATGTGTTTAGACTACGGGTCCTCTCCGGCCTGACACAAGATTGATGATCAGGACCACGAGTGCCACAACCAAAAGAAGGTGAATCAGGTTGCCACCGACGCTTCCGATAAAGCCGAGCAGCCAGAGCACCAGTAGAATCACGAGAATTGTCCACAACATCGCGAAGTCTCCTTTGTAAGAATTTACCCTTGGTCAAAACCAATTCAGCCTGCTACTGGTGCAATGGTTATACCAGCAGCCAAAAAGCTGAGTTTGGGTCAATAAGTTCGGCCCGAAGCGCATTTGCCCGCGCCGCTGAAAGACGTTAGTACGTTTGACCCATCCTAACATGCATTAGAACCGTTCGCTTATGATAGGGGAGTAAAAACAATTTGTGCGAATTCCAGTCAGGCAAGAATGCTCTGGGATAATCTCGCCTGTCCATGTTTTTAGCCGCGGATTAACGCGGATGATGCGAATCTGAAAAAGCGTGATTGCGAATCAGAGAGCCAAAGGTGAAACTCATCTAATCTATTTGGTAATGGTCTGATCCGCGTTCATCCGCGCAAATCCGCGGCTCATTCTGCTTACCTTTTTTGCCGTGGCGTAATACAATCCGCGTCTCGGGATTCCTGAAAAACACCAAGACTAATCGAAGTTCACAAGGAGAATTGATATGAAGGCCCTGGAAAGATTTCTTCGCTACAGTACCGCCTCCCTCATTTTGCTCTCGGCTTTTAGTGCCGCTCTTGCACAGGCGCCCTTGCGACTCCCGCGACCGAGTCAGAAAGCCAGTGTAATGCAGACCGTCGGCGTTACTGACATCACGATCATCTATAGCCGCCCCGGAATAAAGGGTCGCAAGATCTGGGGCGACGCACCGTCAGGCGCCGCTCCCGGCACTGCAACCTTGGACGACGCCAGGGCTCGAGCGAAAGACGCCCCGATCGTGTTCTTCGGACATGTCTGGCGCACGGGCGCAAACGAAGCCACGATGTTTGAAGTGACCGACGGCGTACTAATCAATGGGCAGCCGTTGGCCGCGGGGCGCTACAGCCTGCACACCATTCCCGTTAAGGACGGAGAGTGGACGATTATCTTCAACAGCGACGCTGGGCAGTGGGGGAGCTTCTCCTACGACGAAAAGAAGGACGTGCTCCGCGTGAAGGCCAAACCCCAGGTGGTTGCCGATAATCAGGAGTGGTTGATGTACAGTCTGGATCCTGTCGCTGACAATTCTGCTCAGGTTAGCATTAGATGGGAAAAGGTGAATGTCCCCTTCACGGTTGAGGTCAAGGACGTGAAGGCCTTGACGTTAGAAAAGGCGCGTGCGTCCCTGGCTGCGGCCAAGCCCGACGACTGGCAGATCCGCGTGCAGGCTGCGAATTTCGCACTCCAGAATAAACTCAACACCGAAGAAGCGATGCAGTGGTTAGATCAATCGATCAAGATCAGGGAGAACTTCAACAATGTCGGCCTCAAGGCGCGGACGCTGGCCGAACAGGGCAAGACCGCGGAGGCGATTGCCGCCGGCGAGAAAGCGATCCAGCTTGGCAAGGCAGCTAACGCCAACGCGCAGGCTCTGGCGGATATGGAAAAGCGGGTGGCAGAGTGGAAATCGAAGATGTGATGGCCGGGGGAGCAACAGTCTCGCCTGGGGTGCCTGGGAATCTCTAAAAGTCTTGGAGTCTCGAGTCTTATTTGGTACTCTCGCCTCGGGGAATCAGTTTCAATCACCCCTGCACCAAAACCCGGGCCAATCCACGCCCCAACTCTCGCACTAAGATCTCACAGTAGAACCCGGAGTTCGACTCGCGTCGCAACGTCTAGCCGCGGCTAACTATCTTCGACCCCACATGGCCCGAGCCTCGTTGCCTAAAGGAAGTCAGAAAATATGCAGCCAAAGGAATTACTAACTGACCCAGCAAGGCTCGAGGCGCTCAGTCAATGCGAGGCACGACTCAACTCTATCTTCGACTATAACATCACTGGGATCTGTTTTGCCGATCTTGACGGCTCGGTCACTGAAGCCAATGATGCGTTCCTAAAAATCGTAGGGTATAGCCGCGACGATCTTAGCTCCGGGAGATTGAGTTGGCGTGAGATGACCGCGCAGGAATACCGCCACTTGGACGACCATGCGATTGAAAGAATGAAAGTGGCCGGCACCTGTGCTCCTTTCGCGAAGGAATGCACTCGCAAAAATGGCAGCCGCGTGCCCATGCTGTTTGGTGCAGCGCTGGTCTCAGGATCGGGAACGGAACTTGTGTGCTTCAGCCTTGATCTCACCGAATACAAGCAGGCTGAAGAAAAGGTAAATTATTTTGCCTATCACGACGCCCTAACCAATTTGCCAAACCAAGAGCTGTTTAAGGACCGTCTGAAACACGCGCTTGTGGTATCCGAGCGCAACGAGCAAATGCTGGCAGTCGTGTTGGTCGACTTGGATCGATTCGGAACCATTAACGACACGTTGGGCTATGTGACCGCCGACCAACTATTGCGCGAAGTTGCAAAAAGAATAGTTGCTTGCGTGCGTGAGAGCGACACCGTGGCGCGTTTTGGTGGAGACGATTTTGCTCTTCTGTTGACTGACGTCAATCGCCCCGAAGACGCCGCCAAGATCGCCCAGCACATCCAAGAGGCCCTCAGTGCGCCGTTCAATTTCGACGAGCAGGAACTGTTTCTTACCTCGAGTATCGGCATCAGTCTCAATCCGGACGACGCGAAAGATGCTGTGACGCTGCTGAAGAGTGCGGGCACTGCCTTGAACCGGGCCAAAGAATTGGACGGCAATAACTACCAGTTCTACACCTCAGGCAGAACTACCAGGGCACTTAGGCAATTGGTTCTTGAAAACAATTTGCGTCCCGGTCTCGAGCGCGACGAATTCATCATCCATTACCAGCCGCAGGTAAACATACAAAGCTTTCAACTCGTGGCTATGGAAGCCCTGGTACGCTGGGAGCATCCGGCGCTGGGCCTGCTTTATCCGTCTGAGTTTATCGGACTTGCGGAAGATAACGGGCTGATTGTTTCTATCGGTGAGTGGGTACTGCGCACCGCCTGCTTGCAAAGCAAAGCGTGGCAGGATGCGGGTTT
>CAZVHN010000705.1:0-18510 GCA_964626895.1 uncultured Chloracidobacterium sp.
CGTATCGCCTTGCTGTTGCTGTTCCCTCAACTCCCCGAAACGCAACTGCTGACGATTGATCAACTCGCTAAGACTGATTTCTATGTGTCGAAGGATTGTTTCTGTCTCGCGCTTGCGCTCCGTCGCAGATTCAGCAAGAAATGGCTGCAGCGCCTTCTCAATCAGAACCTTTTCGGTAGTGTCTCTGTCAGGAAGTCCGCTTATCTCCGGCACTGGCGTGCCCTTCGGCGCGAACGCGAGATCGAGGATCAGCGTTGGCTGCTTGACTGAGGTAGATCCATTCACCTCGACCTGAACAAAAAACAAACGGCGATGTAGATAGTTTCCACGGCCATCTTTGATTGAGGCGGTGAAGATATCCAACCGATACGGCGTGCTCGCATTCAGATCGAAAAACACAGCGCCACTCTGCAAGTCTTCCTGCGCCTGGGCGAGCACATCTTCGCGCACTGCTTCAAACAAAGGATGTCCAGGTGTGACCCATTCAGAAGTGACCTCCCTGGCCAGCAAAGTCTTATCAAAAACGACTTGCTTGTATTCCCGACCAAGTTTGCCAAATCGAGGTTCGAGTCTCTCGCCAATCGGCCACAGCGTTCGCGGTACTTTCCCGATTCGGTAGATATGCGAATCGGCACGGACTTCTCTCGGCTGAACACCAGCAATCGGGCCTGCATGAACGAAAAAGTCTTCAATCACTTCAGGCACCAGCCGGCGCTCACGAGCCTCTGTGGATTTGCCGATCAAGGCAGAGAGATTGAGTTCGCGCTTCGCCAAACCTTCCAGAGTCGAACCTGTTATCCTGCGGAAGTGCTCGACATCAACCTGCTCGACGATGCGAGATGTGATCGCTTCCTCAGTAAGATTGTGCGCATACATCTCGCGGAACATCTTCTCCAGCAGGTTGGCCGGAAAGACCTCGCCGACTACATCGAACACATGATCTGTTCCTAATTCCTTGCGGATCTCTTTGAGTCGCTCGAGGAGCTTGGTGAGGACTCTACCTTCGCGTGTGTTGAGCGCGACAAAGTTGAAGATGAGGCAATCATTTTCCTGGCCGTAGCGATGGATGCGGCCCATTCGCTGTTCCAGTCGCACGGGATTCCAGGGAATGTCGTAATTGATCATGAACCAGCAAAATTGGAGATTGATGCCCTCGCCCGCCGCTTCAGTGGCCACGAGCACCTGGCACGTCTCGCGAAATTCCCGCTCCGCGTAGATGCGTGAGCCGGGGGTATCTCGGTCACCGATCTTCATGCTGCCGTGTATCTTCGTGGCTGTCAGACCCCACTCTTGAATCTTGCCGAATAGATAATCGAGCGTGTCTTTGTGTTCAGTGAAGATTAAAAGCTTCATCTTCGGGTCTTTGAATATCCCTTGCTTAATGATCTCTTCTTTTAGTCTGATCAGCTTAGATTCCACTTCGCGCTTCTCAAGTACGATAGCTTGATCAATCAAGCGACCGAGTTGCTGAATCTCTTCCCTCAAGGCTACGGGATCGATTGAGGCAACGACCCCCTCCAGCGCATCCATGATGTCTTGTCGCTCGTTCTCAGGAAGATCCTCGAAGTCCTCCGGTAGCTTCTTGTTGATTTGCTCATCTCGATAACCGATTGGATCGTCAAGGATCTTCTGGCGTTTTTCCCGCATTCGTTCCAAGCTGCGGCGAACCGCGTGGATGCTCGAAGCAAACCGGCGCTGCAGCATCGCCATGGTGAACGTCAGCGCGCGACCCCGAGCCGAGTCGTCCAACGAAGCTTTGATGGATTGGTCGTCGACGTAAGAAGTGAGTGCTTCGTAGAAGTCCAGTTCTTCAGCGTCGATCTGAAATCCGATTGTGTCGACCGTTCGCTTGGTAAATATCTTTTTCGATAGACCGGTATCAGGATCGGGAAAAGTAACGAGCGCTTCCTTGGTTCTGCGCAAATAGAATGGCGCGCTGTTGCGCTTCATCGCTTCCTGTAAGCTCTTCACGTCGCCGTAAACATCCTTGTCAAGCAGTTCAAGAAACAAACAGAAGTTCTTGGGATCGCCCTTGTGCGGAGTCGCAGTCATCAAGAGATAGTGGTCGGTCATGCCGGAGAGCGCTTCGCCCAATTGATATGCGAGCGTTTTCTTGTCCGAGCTGTAGGCGCTCATCTTGTGAGCTTCGTCAACTATGATTAGGTCCCAGTGACTTCGAAGGAGACTCTCCTTAGCGTCCTCGATCACGGAAACCCACGACACAGACGTGATGACCTGATTCTTTTCCTGCCATGGATTTGAACCGTAGTTTGCTCGGAGCACGTCACCGCGAATGATTTCAAAGTTTTCGCGGAACTTATCTTTCAGTTCACGTTGCCACTGAAACGACAGGCTGGCGGGAGTGACTATCAACGTTCGCTTTAGCAATCCGCGAATCTTTAACTCCTTCAAAAGCAGGCCCGCCATGATCGTCTTGCCAGCTCCTGGATCGTCTGCGAGCAAGAACCGAATACGTGGGAGCTTTAGGAAGTATTCATAAACGGCTTCCAATTGATGAGGCAGTGGATCAACGCGAGCGATTGACAGCGCGAAGTACGGGTCGTATTCATACGCCAATCCGAGTCTCAAAGCCTCAACGCCGAGACGAAATCGTTCGGGATCGCCGTCGAACTGTTCTTTCTCTGGCGACGCCGAGAGCATTGCGAGTTGCTCGGCGTTGAGTATTGGTTCGTGGACCTGACCAGTATGTAGCCCCTTCCCAATGAGCTTTACGGATTCGCCCAAAGAAATGGATGTGATTACTTGAACGGGTTCCGGGAAAATCGGACCGGTAACGATAACGTTCGGCTTCAGTTGATCAGCGTTCATTGTGAGGATGCTCCTAATTTGTTTGAGATTGAGACACCTCTTTCTGTTTTTGCGTTACCTAAGATGTCTCTTGGAACGTGAGAATTCTTCTGTCCAGGAGATTCTGGGTCATTGATTGTGCCTAGGATAGACGGTCGGAGGACAGCCATCAAGCCGACAAGCCTAAAATCGGACGTTTCCTCTGCGTTGACTGTGCATAAGTTGAAATGAACTGGTCGCAATTTGCGACTACCTCCTGCTTACTGCCCACTGTCTTGTGATAAGCTTGACCCCTCTTAAGAAGCTTCTTTCAGCACGCCTGTGCAAAGCTAATTCCTGAGCCAATGGAGAGGTCCTGTCATGGCGATCAGTCAAGATTTGTTGGAGATACTCGCCTGCCCCGCATGCAAGGCGAAGGTGGAATTGAAACCGGATGGCAGCGCACTCAAATGCGTCGAATGTAAGCGAGTCTATCCCATCCGCGACGACATTCCGGTGATGCTCATTGACGAGGCGACGATGGAAGATGAACAGCCTGAGCCGAAATAAAGAGCCTGAGCCGAAATGAAGAGTCTGCGCGAAATAGTTGAAGCGTCTCCCCAGATGCGCGCCGTGGCGATGCACACTTTGCGCAATGAAGAATCAGCTCAGCCGCTCGGGCCCGCGCGCTGGGACTGGCAAAGCGTGCGCAGTGTTCTAGTGGTGCGGCTCCGCTCAATCGGCGACACGGTTTTGACCACGCCATCTCTCTACGCGCTAAAACGGTTTCTGCCACATGCCCGGGTAGACATTCTACTGGAAAACTGGGTCGCGCCTGTGCTCGAGGGGTTTGAATACGTTGATAACATCATCACGCTGAAACGGGGTAGCACCACCGCGCGCGCCGGAGTCGCGCGGCAAATACGTGCGGCGCGGTATGACGTCGCTTACAATCTACACGGTGGGACCACGGCAACGCTGCTCACACGGGCCTCGGGTGCCAGACATCGGGTTGGTTATTCAAGTTATCAATACGGGCGTTTGCACAATCATCTTGCACCGTCGTCGTCATTACTTTGGGGACGAGACAAGACACACTCCGTGGAGCAACAACTTGCGCTGCTCGGTTGGACGGGCGTGCCGGTAACCGATCGCCCGGCGACACGATTGGCGGTCACTGACCAGGCAGCCGCAAGTATTTCGGCACGGCTGGGCGCAGCCGGTTTAGACGAAAAAAGAACACCCCTCGCCGTGATTCATCCCGCGGCTGCATTTGATACCAAGCAATGGGCGACGGAGAGATTTGCGAGCGTAGCGGAAAGCCTGGCGTCTCGCGGTTTGGCAATCGTTGCGATCACAGCATCAACCGAAGCGCATGTTGCTGATAAGTTGAAGCAGCACACTATGGCGCCAGTCGTGGCGTTTACCGATCTCTCTTTACCGGAGGTCACGGCACTTCTCTCTCAGGCGCGTCTATTTGTGGGCAACGATAGCGGCATCGCGCATATGGCCGCGGCAGTTGGTGCTCCTTCGGTTGTCATCTTCGGTTCATCCAATACCGCACACTGGCGGCCCTGGGCCCAGGTTCCTGCAGAGATTGTTGTCGAGGAGATGGAGTGTCAGCCGTGCCATGGTTATTTCTGTGAAAAGTTTGAACAGCCGGAGTGTATTAAACGAGTTCCGGTGGAGCGAGTTGTCGCCGCGATTGATCGCGTACTGAGAGAAAGTGAATAGCAAAAGGGCCTACGGTAATTTGCAGTTTTAAGCCATGGAGCAACTTTCACGGGAACAAGTTGAAAGGCTAACTCAATCGTTCCGCGATCGGAAGATTGTGATCCTCGGCGACCTGATGTTAGATGAGTTTGTTTGGGGTGATGTGACGCGCATCTCTCCTGAAGCGCCGGTGCCGGTAGTGGAAGTTCGCCGCGAATCAGTTCATCTCGGAGGTGCGGCAAATGTACTGGGGAACCTGGTTGCGCTGGGCGCGCAGGCCTGCGTGGTGGGCGTGGTGGGGAAAGATGCTGCCGGCGAACGGTTGCGAGCGGCTTTGCGTGACGCTAGTCCGTTGCAATCGGACGAGCGCATCGTAATTGACGAAAGCAGGCCTTCAACCGTCAAGACTCGCATCATCGCGCACAGCCAGTTGGTCGTCCGCGCCGATCGGGAGCTACGCACCTTTGTTAATGGGCGGACTGAGGATCGGATTATCAGCATCTTAAAAGACGCGATGCGTGATGCGGATGCATTTGTGGTATCGGATTACGATAAAGGGGTCGTCACTCCCCGCATTCTGGCTGAGGTGCTTCCACTGGCTTATGACCGCATTCCAGTGCTAATTGACCCGAAGATCCGCAATCTCGCATCGTACCGGCCGGCTACGCTGGTCACACCGAACCACCACGAGGCTTTGCGGATGACTAATCTGGAAGAAGATACGGACTGGGTGTTGTATCGAGCGGCTCGGCTCCTGCGAGAAAAGCTAAACTGTGATGCAGTCCTAATTACTCGTGGGCCGGGCGGTATGATATTGCTGGAGGGTGACGACGAGCCCGTTTTTGTCGAAACGGCCGCTCGCGAGGTCTATGATGTTACCGGCGCCGGAGATACGGTGATAGCTACGCTTGCCGCCGCCATGGCAGCCGGAGCATCGATGCTCGAAGCTGCCAACCTCGCAAATCACGCTGCCGGCATCGTGGTCGGGAAAGTAGGGACCGCAACCGCAAGCTCCGAGGAGTTGATCTCGTCGTTCACATGATCGGCAAGAACCTAAGCAACTATCGCATTCTGGAAAAGCTCGGGGCTGGCGGGCAGGGCACAGTCTACAAAGCCACCGACACCAAGCTGGGGCGCACAGTTGTGATCAAGGTGCTGCCTCCGGAGCTGACTGCCAGAGAGGCAAATCTGAAACGCTTCGAGCGCGAGGCACGTCTGGCGTCTTCACTCGATCACCCAAACATCTGCACCATCTTCGATCTCGATGAGGCCGAAGGCCTGCACTTCATCGCGATGCAATACATCGAAGGACCCAACGTGCGTCAGTTGGTGGGCGGTCATCCACTCGAACTAAAGAGCGCGCTACTGATTGCCATTCAGGTGGCAGATGCCCTGGCGGCAGCCCACGCTCGCGGCATAATTCATCGCGATATCAAATCCGGCAATGTCATGGTGTTGCCCACCGGTCAGGTCAAGATTTTGGATTTTGGTCTCGCGAAGTTACTTGATGACACCGAGGCGACCGCGACCGGGATTCACCGCACAGAGCTTACAGAAGTCGGCGTACCTTACGGCACGGCGACATATGCCGCGCCCGAGCAGGCGCGTGGCGATCGCGTCGATAAGAGAGCCGACATCTTTTCTACCGGCGTCCTGATTTATGAGATGTTAACGGGCACCTGGCCCTTCCGTGGGAAGACGACCATCGATGTGCGGCATGCAGTATTGCATGACGCGCCGAAGCCAATTGCCGAAATGAGAAGCGAGGCTATTCCACCGCGGATTCAACAGATACTCGATCGCGCCATGGCAAAAGAGCCTCGTGATCGCTACCAGAAGATGGAAGAAATGCGAGAAGACTTGCGCAAGGCGTTACAGGATGTCTCGCTATCCGAATCGGCCGGCCAGCCATACGTTAGTGTCACTCCTGAACCGCCGCGCTATTTGGGCGGGACGAGCCCTGTCTCCAGAGCGGTTCGGTGGCTGAAATCGATCACCCGGTCAGAAACCCCAACTTCCGCTCCGACTCTGATCACTCCCAGCAGGCAAGGCGTTCACGAAACGCCATCAACTCTGACCGATCAGGAGAAGCAGAGTCTTGCAATCCTGCCTTTCCGAAATTTGAGCAACGACCCTGCCTCGAGCTTTTACGAATTTTCTCTGGCCGACGCGGTAATCACGGAGCTGGCGCGCGTGCGCTCTCTCGTCGTACGCCCTTCATCCGTCATTTCCAGATACCAGGGCCAGCAAATCGATCCGCGTGAGGTGGGTCGGGAGCTGAATGTCAGCGCTATTCTCGCTGCGGGTTTCATGCACGCTGGTGAACGATTTCGCGTAACGGCGCAACTTCTTGACGTTGCTTCTGGTGAGATTCTCTGGAGCGATCGAATTGACACGTCCGCGGCCGACATCATCGCTGTCCAGGACACGATCGCCCAACGCATTGTTGAGGGTTTGCGTCTCGAGCTCAGCCACGCCGAGCAGGCCGACCTAGCGAAACCCTCCACGCAAAACGCTACGGCTTACGAGCAATATTTGCGCGGGCGAGATCTTTTTGCACGCTTCATCTTTCGCACTATCGCGCCGGAAGACTGCAACGCTGCTATAGAACACTTTCAACGGGCCGTTGAGCTCGATCCGAATTTCGCCCTCGCACACGACGGCCTGGGCGCTTCTTACGTCAACCGGGTTTTCAAGGGCCTGGGTGGCGCGGAAGACTTCGAACGAGCGGAGGTGGCTTTTGGCAAGGCATTGGCAATTGACCCGCAGTTGATCGAGGCGCGCATGCTGATGGTCTTTGTCTACATGTGGCGTGGAGAGAAGCAAAAGGCGCGCGAAGAAGTGTCCCGCGCGCGCAAGGAAGCCCCCGATGAAGCAGTCGTGCACTTCGTTAAAGCCACGTTGCACCGGTTAGATGGGGAATATGGACGCGCGCTGCGCAGCTATGACCGATTGGTGCGTCTCGATCCGGCGGCCCACGTAGTTGCGAGTTATAACCGGGCCATCGTCCATATGTACATGGGCCACTTCGATGAGACTATGCGCCAACTCGATAACGCCGGCGAGCCCGACAATCCCCTCGTGGGAACGTTTCGGGCCCTGGCGTTGTATTACACAGGGCAGACAGACGCGGCCGCCGAGCTAATGCAGCAGGTAATAAGCCGGCGTCCAAATATGCATGGGGTGCGGCCCTTCCTGGCAATGTTTTTGAGCGCCCAGGGTAAACATGAAGAGGCACGCGCGCAACTAACGGACGCTGTGATTCGAAATGCAGAGGTGGATCCGGACATCGCATATGCGGTTGCCTCGGTCTATGCGGTTGAAGACATGAGCGATGAAGCCTTCGAATGGCTGGCCCGATCCATCGCTCTGGGTAACGAGAACCGCCCGTGTTTTGAAAGTGATCCTAACTGGAGCTCTCTTCGCGACGATCCGAGGTTCGCGGGGTTGATGGCTAAACTTCGACCCATGCATGGAGCGCAACAGGCACAACCCTCTCCCCGGCAGCCTTAACCTCAAGTAATCAAGAAATGACTCAGCTATCACGAGCACAAAATTGCTAGGCCGCGCCTATACTGCCGACGAGGCACGCGAGGTAATGAGCATCGCCCGCCGCACCGGAGGCGATCCTTCCTCTCGAACCGTCACTCAATGCAACTACCAGGCGATAAAGACCGCGACATACAATTGGTTGCTCCGATGACAAAGAATTTTTGGCGAAAGAAATCTCAGTAGGAGAGACAGACTCTTATGACAATCCGTGAACTAATGGACGGCATCAGAAAACTTGATATGGTTCTCCCTGAGTTCCAACGAGAATACGTTTGGGAACGAGAACAAGCGAAACAGCTTATGGTTTCATTGTTCCGGTCGTACCCGACCGGAAGCTTTTTGTTCTGGAAGACGGACAATCCTCCCGAGATCAAGAACGCCGCGATTACGAGAGATAAGATCGGAACCACTCTGGTGATCCTGGACGGACAGCAAAGATTAACCACGCTTTATTTGCTGACGCGTGGAGAGATTCCTCCGTACTACACTGAGAACGATCTCAAAACTGATCCAAGAACCCTCTATTTTGATCTGGCACGACATTTGATCAGGTGGACCAGGCTGTAGACTTTGTGATGTCGAAGCTGGCTCGCTCAGTCGGTACTCGCGCCGAAGGACCCGCAGCGCCTGTAGAGTATGATCTGCCAAAGGAAGCGGTTGCTGAGGCTATCGTCAATGCGGTCACGCACCGCGATTACACTTCGAACGCTGCCGTGCAGGTGATGATCTTTGCGGGCCGTTTAGAAGTCTGGAATCCTGGCGAGTTGCCTTCGGGTCTGACGCCAGAACGATTGCGCGCCGAACATCCTTCGATTCCGCACAATCCGCTTATCTGTGATCCTATGTACTTAGCTCATTACATTGAAAAGGCGGGTACTGGAACGTTGGATATGATCGCTCGTTGCCGCGAGGCGGGCCTGCCGGAACCCAGCTTTGAGCAACGAGGCGGGCAGTTTGTCACGACGCTCTGGCGCGATTGGCTCACTGATGCTGTCATGGAGCAACTCGTGCTGAACCATCGCCAGAGAAAAGGCTTGGTTCACGTGAAGACTCACGGCACTATGACGAACGCAGAGTACCAGCGTCTCGCGGCTACCACCCGTCCTACTGCAATACGTGATCTCGCTGACTTGGTGAATAAAGGTCTGCTCGTGAGGCGGGGTGAAGGGCGTGGCGCCCACTACGTCGTCGCTGGAAGAATGACTCAGAAATGACTCAAATGACTCAGGAAGCGCCAGACTAGGAATGACTCAGAAACGACTCAAACGATTCAGCAGATATATTCACTGTGGGAAGTGAGAATGGTGACGCTCTTTTGATTTCTGATCTCAGATGCTGGATATTACCCTCCGAGAATGACGAGCTGTAAATACCTATCGAAGTTAATGAGTCTGGTGCTGCTCACTGCGCTGGCCGTAGGAGCAGTTCCAATTGCCACGGCCCAGCAACCCCAACGCGATCGAAGGGTCGTCGCTCAACCTGGTCCACCGCCGATAGCTACACCCCCACCGGTTCAGAGTCCGAGTCCAATTCCGAGTCCAACTCCGAATGCGGCTCCCGCCGGGGCGCTTGCGCCAAGTTCCACTCTCACGCCGTCGCCGCGCATAGCCACGACAACCAGAACGCTGGAAGAGTTGCGGGCTCGCATCGTGGAGGTTTTGCAAAGACCGGAATTAGCACCGGCGATGGTTGGAATCAAAGTAACTTCGCTCGAGACGGGGAAGGTCCTGTTCGAAGAAAATGGGAGCAAGTTGCTGCGACCGGCGTCGAATATGAAGCTCTATACCGTGGCCGCGGCGCTTGATCGACTATCGCCCGATTATCGATTCGTGACGTCGGTCTATGCTGCCGCGCGCCCTGACGCAGCCGGCATCCTGCACGGTGACCTGACGATCTATGGCCGAGGCGACCCTTCGATTGCCGCACGCTTCAACGGCGGCGACTACTTCAAAGGGATCAACGAACTCGCCTCGCAAATCGCAGCGGCGGGAGTGAAGCGAGTGGAAGGTGACCTCGTCGGCGATGAAACCTACTTTATCGGCCCGCGGTATGGTTCCGGTTGGAACTGGGAGGATTTGCAGTGGTGGTATGGCGCGGAAGTGAGCGCGCTTACAGTCAACGACAACGCGCTGGATTTACTTGTTAAGCCAGGCTCCGCCGTGGGCGCGCCTGCCGTGATTACGACCGGCCCACCCGACCCGCTGTTGACAATTGTCAATCGCGTGGTCACTGCAGCAAAGGGAAGTAAGCGAGAGTTGACGTTGCATCGCGGCCTCGGCGCGGACGCGCTTGAGATTCACGGATCGATCCCGCTCGATGACCGGGGTTACGCAGCGGGAGTTGGCATTTCCCATCCGGGACTCTTGTTCGTTTACCTGCTTCGCTCATCGTTGGCCCAGCGTGGAGTCATCTTTACGGGAAAGTCGCGAACCGTGCCGGCTCCTGCATACGCCAACGGACCGGCCACCTCAAGAGGCACCGGCTCGATTGAAATCGCCAGCATGCAATCACCTCCGCTCAGCGTGATTGCGGCCCAAACGCTGAAGCCCAGTCAGAATCTGTACACTGAGTTGATTCTCCGCACACTTGGAAGAGTTGTGCCGCCCTCACCCGGCTCGTCGGACACCACTCGGACCAGCGAGGACGCGGGACTCGAGATCGTTAAGACTTTTCTAAAAGAGGCCGGTGTGAATACGAGTGGATTGGCCCTGACTGATGGGTCAGGACTTTCGCGTAACGACATGATCACGGCGGAAGCGTCTGTTCAGCTACTCACCTACATGGGCCGGCATCGCTACGCGGGGGTCTTTCGCGAAGCGTTGCCGATTGCCGGGGTCGATGGCACGCTCAGGAACCGGATGAAGGGGACCCCGGCCGAGAACAACGTTCGCGCCAAGACCGGCTCGCTCAGTTCGGCCGCAAGTCTGGCCGGCTATCTAACGACGGCCGGCGGCGAAAACCTGGTCTTTTCTATCATGGTGAATAACTATCCGGTCGACACGGACGTACGGTCGCTGTGCATTGACCCGATCACGGTATTGTTGGCATCGTTTTCAGGTAGATCGTGATTTGAAGTGATGGCACCTCCTTTCATCAAGTTTCACGGCTTTGGCAATGATTACATCGTTATCGAGTCCGAGGAGCTTGCCGGCTTTGCAGACTTGGGAGAGTTTGCGCGGCGGATCTGCAACCGGCATTACGGTGCGGGCGCGGATGGAATTGCCGTCATCAGCCGCGAGAATGGCGAAGGCGCTGACTTTCGCGTGCGCATCTTTAATCCGGATGGCAGTGAAGCCGGGCTGTCAGGGAATGGCACTCGGTGCGCCGCCGCATACGTTTATCATAAGAACTTGTGGACTCGCGACGAACTTCGCCTGAGCACTCGTTCGGGAATCAAACGATACTTCTTAGTTGAGCAAGCCGGTCCGGGTAAGTACGTCTTTGATTCAGAGCTGGGTCAGCCAGGATTCGCCAGTGACTCGATTCCGATGCTCACGGATCGGCCATTGGACAGAGTCGTCGACTATCCGCTGGCTGTGGACGGAGATGTACTAAACGTAACAGCGCTCCAGATGGGGAACCCAAACTGCTGTATCTTTGTCGACGCTTTCGAAGCACTCGACTGGCGTCGGCTGGGAGCGGCAATCGAGAACCACAAGCAGTTTCCCGATCGTACTAACGTGGTGTTTGTGCGCGTGAAGGACCGTCACACTGTTGAGCTTCGGATCTGGGAACGCGGCGTAGGCGAAACCACCGCCTCCGGAACGTGCTCCTGCGCCGCTGCGGTGGCGGCCATGATTAACGGGAAAACCGAACGTTCGATAGATGTGCTGATGCCCGGTGGCCGGGCGCGAATTCAATGGCGTGATGACGGAGAAGTTGTAATTAACGCGCCGGCAGAATTGGTTTATGCGGGCGATTGGCTTGCTCCTGCGTTACCTTAGTACTGCACTTCGCAGGTTGCTGGGTCCATTGTCAGGGAGAATGAGACGATCCACGAAGACCCACGAAATGACTCGAACTAAGGGCTCTTTTCGTGCCGCTTCGTGTCATTTCGTGGATCGTTCTTAGTTTTTCAGCAGTCAGCCCTGCTAGTGCTCCCGTGCTGTCGAGCTGCTATCCGCCGGAAGCGAGTTTTGATCCGATCCATCCTTCTGATAATCTCTAATCCAGTTCGCTGTTAGACCAATCAAGATTGCCCAATGCTCTCCGCCTTCCCGACATCTTTCAGAAGCCAAGCGTGTCTGCTGCTGCTTCTTCTTCTTCTCGTTGGCCTGGTAGGTTCGGGCTGCGGCCGCAATGTAGTTAAGCAGACTGAAGCTGAACCCCGCATCACCGCGAATGCTCCGGTTACTCCGACCTCCGTGCCAATGTGGCTCGGCAATTCCGAGCGTAACTTTTACGGCTCCGGACCGTGGCCGGACCGGCCTCTGGAAGTAATCTGGGAATTTGAAACAAAGCTAACGTCGGGCCGGCTGCATAAGGAAGGCTGGGGCGGATCAAGTTGGCCGGGACAACCCTCGGTATCAGGGGAACGCGTTTATTTCGGTTCGGCGGACGGGTACCTCTATTGCCTCGATACTCGAGACGGAAGCCTCATCTGGAGCTTCAAAACAGCAGACAGTCTGAAGACGACACCAACGCTTGCCGGGAATCGAGTGATTGCGAGCGGTCTGGACCATTACATCTATTGCCTGAACGCGAATGACGGGTCGCTCATCTGGAAGTACAAGACTGGTTTTGAAGTTGATAGTTCGGCGGCCGTAATTAACGGACGTGTTTATTTTGGCGGGGAAGATGGTTTCTTCTATTGTCTCAGTCTCGAAGATGGTGCGCTCGTGTATAAGACGGGGCGGCTGGGTTCAATGGAAGGCAGCTTCTCGGTCGTTGCAGGGCGCATCTACATCGGGACAGAGCAAGGCGATCTGTACTGTCTAGAATTGACTGATGGGTCCACCATCTGGAAATCCCACATTGGAGCGGACTCCGATTCGACCCCGGCCGTAGCAAACGGACTCGTTTACACTGCGGCTGAGAACGGTTACGTCTACTGTTTCAAGCAGGCAGATGGCGAATTGGTGTGGAAGTTTAAAGCCGAGGGCGGCTTGAGCAGGATCTACAAGGAGCGCAGTGGATTCTGGGCCAGCCCCGTGGTTAGGAGCGGTCGCGTTTACATCGGTTCAAATAATGGCCAGATGTATTGCCTGTCGTCAGACAAAGGCGAGGTCATCTGGCAGCACCTGGTGCGTGCACCGATCTGGGCAACTTCCCCCGTAGTAGATGGTCGCGTCGTATTCGGTGACAAGGCAGGGTGGATGTACATGCTCTCGGCCGACGACGGGCGACGCCTGTGGGAATTAAAGATTGGCGAGAACGTTAACGCAACACCAGCTATTCTGGGCGGCCGCATTTATATCGGCGCATTCAATGGAAAGCTCTTCTGTCTGGGCTGACGTTTATGGTAACCGTGGATCTTGGGAAGCAGGATGCTGATTTACTTAGTCGACAACACAATTGACGGTCAGGGCGCTAGCCCGCGGGAGTTACGGGCTGTTTTGGGCCGACTGCTTCCGGAGGTGGAAATTTTAACCGAGCCTCTGAGTGCGGTGTCGCTTGATCGGGTCCGAGACCTCAGCCCTTCCCACATAATCCTGAGCGGCCAGAGTCACCCATGGGACGGCTACTCCGCAGAATCACTTCGAGGCGTTTTTGAGGTGATTCATCAAGCATCTCAGCCGATCCTGGGCGTCTGTGGGGGGCACCAACAGATTGCCCTGGCTTACGGCGCTCCGGTCGCATTAATGGAGCGTCTGGAGCCTGGTGAGGGCTACGAGGGCGCGAAAAGAGAGCGCGGCTACTCCGAAGTCGAAACCACCGGTGCAGGCGTTTTTAAGGACCTCCCTTATAGGGTTACCGTCTGGCATTCTCACTGCGACGAGGTCAAGGAATTACCCCCAGCCTTCGAACGCACCGCCTCTAACGAAACCTGCAAAATTCAGGCAATGCAGCACGAAAAACGCCCCCTGTTTGGAGTCCAGTTCCACCCCGAACTTTTCAATGAGGAGTTTCCCGCCGGCCAGCGCGTTATTGAAAATTTCCTCGCTCTATCGTAGCCCCGAGGCAAGGGCCTCGGCCACCTGGATCTCGCCACGCTCTTTTTGTTAGTTCGGCCCGGTGCGAAATGTGCACAACGTGGGGCCTTGTGTGGTCGGAGGAAGTTGGCAGGTGTGAGAATCGTGATGTCATGATAACAAACTTGAAACGGAAAGCTTGATCCTTGCATATGGCAGAAGTTAAGCTCCTCCGTAATCTTCTTCCTGCATAACTGACCTGACAGCTTTTCTCGCTGCCGTTTTCAAAATGGGCAAGGCCAGCCAGAGGTGAGTTGGTCATGCGCGTCGTTTCGCCACAACCTAAAAGGTTCATTCATTTCAGTCCCTCCTGTGTTCGTGTTCTTCTCGGAGGACTGCTCGCGTGTGCGGTTGTTACAGCGCAGCCCAGGTATCTGCCGGAGTATCAATTTGATCGTTGGACGACAGATGACGGCCTACCCCAAAACGCGATCAATGCGATCCTGCAAACACAAGATGGCTATCTCTGGCTGGCCACCTTTGATGGCCTAGTCCGTTTCGATGGCCTGCAGTTCACGGTTTTTTAATAAGGGCAATACGAAAGGGATCGGCGGCAATCGTTTCGACACGCTTTTTGAAGATCGCTACGGCGCACTCTGGGCTTCGACAGAAGACAGTTGGCTGGTTAAATATCATGCGGGTGTTTTTAATACTTACACGGCTAAAGAAGGATTGCCTTCGTGGGTTATTCGGCAGATTGAGGAAGACGAGGCGGGCACCTTCCAAATTGTTTCGCGCGAAGGGATTGCGAAATGGAAAGACGGAAGGTTTATTATATATTCGCTCAAGGAACCTGATACCTACGTCCGTTGGCGCGAAGTGGACTTATGGAAACAGGCTGGCGTGGCTTGTCGCGGGCAATCTTTATTTGTACACGCATGGCCGTTTGAACGCTTACTCTATTCAGTCCGGCCTACCGAGTCTCAACATCATTTCAGTCGGTGAAGATCAACACAGAACAGTCTGGATTAATACGAGGGATGCTGGATTAGTGCGAATGAAGGATGGTCACTCTACTGCTTATCCCGTGAAAGATGTTTCGGCGCAGGAAGACCGGAAGGGAAATATCTGGTTGGCTTGGGATGGAGGACTGGGCCAATTCCAGGATGGCAGACTCAAGCACTACGCCGCTTCCCAAGATTTTGTCTTTTCCGAAAACACGAGTTTCTACGAAGACCGCGAGGGCAATCTCTGGATAGGCGCATCTAACGGGCTTTACCGGGCGCGCGAAGCTGCCATCAAGGTCTTTACCCGACGGGATGGCCTGTCTTTCGATAACGTCTATTCCATTTACGAAGATCGCGCTGGCCGACTCTGGTTCGGCACCTGGGGCGACGGCGTTACTAAGATCAAAGACGGCTGCGTTACTCATTATCGGATGAAGGAAGGCTTGGCTTCGGACTTTATCACGACACTTTATGAAGACCTCGACGGCAATATGTGGATCGGCACCGCTTCGGGACTACATCGCCTCGGCCAATATTTGTTGTCTGATTGCAATCGCAAACCCCGCAAGGGCAGCCGGTTGAGCGCATATCCCGATCCCGACGGTCTTTTCAGGCAAGGCGTCTGGGTCATCCATCAAGACCGGGCAGGGCGTTTCTGGTTCGGCACGAGTGATGGTCTCATCAAACACGAAGGTGGCCGCTACACTCGCTATACCACTACGGACGGAATTGCGGGCAATGATGTAAGAGCGATTCTGGAGGATCGCACTGGACGGCTCTGGTTCGGCACATGGGGCGGACTCAGCAGGTTCGATGATGGACGATTTACGTCTTACACCGAACAGGATGGATTGGCGAGCGATCACATCCGAGCGCTCTACGAAGACGCTGAGGGGATTCTCTGGATCGGCACTTATGATGGCGGCCTGAGTCGCTTGAAGGA
The DNA here is from genome assembly GCA_964626895.1 of uncultured Chloracidobacterium sp. Taxonomy (GTDB): domain Bacteria; phylum Acidobacteriota; class Blastocatellia; order Pyrinomonadales; family Pyrinomonadaceae; genus PSRF01. Next base: position 16,074 of record CAZVHN010000705.1, read on the forward strand.
TGGCCGCTTCACCCGTTACACCACGAAGGATGGCCTCTTCAACAACGGCGTGTTTCAGATTCTGGAAGACGGTCGCGGTTACTTCTGGCTGAGCTGCAACAAAGGCATCTATCGAGTCAGGCGACAGGAGTTGAATGATTTTGCCGACGGCAAGGCGCGCTCGATCACTTCGGTCGCTTACGGCAAAGACGACGGTTTGCTCAGCGTAGAGTGCAACGGCGGTCGCCAGCCGGCGGGCTGGAAGACTCGCGGCGGTCGGCTCTGGTTTCCCACCGCACATGTTAACGGATTACAACATGGCTTTAGCCTGATTGGCGGAAACTTCACTACTATTGATTTCCCCAATGGTATAAATACGGGAGCATTTGGAATCAATAATGCCGGCGTCATCGTCGGAGGATATTTCACTGGGGATGACTTGAGTCACGGCTTCAAGCTGGTTGGGGGCAGTTTCACTGCCATTAATGCCCCAAGCGCTATGGATACTGGTGCATTTGGAATCAATAATGCTGACATCATCGTCGGAGGCTATTCCAGTGATGGCAATTTCGTTAATGGCTTTAAGTTGAGTGGCAGTAGTTTCACTACCATTAATTTCCCAGGTGCTTCTGATACTGGCGTATTTGGGATAAACAACCTCGGCGACATCGTTGGAGTCTATCAATTAAATAATGTAGCTCATGGCTTTAGACTACTGGCCGGGACGCCAACACCGACGCCGACTCCGTCGCCTACACCGATGACGATTCAATTCGCCTCCGCAGCCGCTAGTGTGAGTGAAGGCGGCGGTAACGCGACCGTGACCGTGAATCGTTTGGGTGACAACTCGGGAGTGGCAACAGTTGATTATGCGACCAGTGACCTTGCAGGTCTGGCGAACTGCAATCTGCTTAACTCAGGCAATGCCTCGTCACGTTGTGACTATGCTACGGCAATCGGCCGTCTACATTTTGCCGCTGGTGAGACTTCCAAGACTATCTCCGTACTCGTCGTTGACGACGGGTATGGAGAAGGCAACGAGCAGTTCAACATCACTCTCAGCAACGCAGTGGGTGCCAGCCTGGGTGCGCCCGGCACAGCTACCGTAACGATCAACGACAACGAGACGGTAAACGGTGGGAATCCGCTCGACCAGGCAGGATTCTTCGCCCGCGAGCACTACCTGGATTTCTTCAGTCGAGAGCCTGACCCGAGTGGCCTGGCCTTCTGGACTAATCAAATCACTGAATGTGGCACCGACGCCGCTTGCGTCGAGATCAGGCGCATTAACGTGTCGGCAGCCTTCTTCCTCTCAATCGAGTTTCAGCAGACTGGTTATCTGGTCTACCGGATGTACAAGGCAGCTTATGGAAATCTACCTGGTGGTGCGCCTGTGCCGGTGAGGTTCAACGAGTTTCTGCCGGACACCCAGCAGATCGGGCTGTGAGTAGTGGTCGGACAGACGGGCTGGGAGCAGGTGTTAGAGAACAACAAGAATCTCTTTGCCGCAGACTTTGTGGCGCGGACGAGGTTTACGACTGCGCATCAGACGACGCTGACACCCGCTCAATTCGTTGACTGTCAGTACCTCGAGCGGCAGGACCAATTTCGTTCCACCGGCGAACAGAAAGAGTAAGGCCAGCACCACCTGAACGATCCACAGTATGTACGTCAAGATCTAGCTCCTTCATGGCCGCTGGCCGTTTGACCAAGATCCCGTTCCTTTCACTCCGCAGCTTACCTTCGCAGAGGAATGAGTGCGCGCAGCCGGTCATCGCGCAAATACAGACCAAGCCAGATCAGAACGCCGAAAACGACCGGGAAGAGTACTGGAAACAGACCCTCACCGACGCGGACGTGTGTAGCGACTGCGCCGCCCAGATAGCCCGTCAGCAAGATCGCGCCAAGTATGGCGGTACGCGGAATTACGTAGAGGACAGTGCAGACAAGCAAGACGATCCCGAGGGGGAGAATGACGCTCTCGGGATATCCGAGCTTGACGGTCGCCTCCACGACAACCGCCGGCTTGAACAACTTCATGACGGCGTCCATGAGCAGAAACAGTGCCGGGAGGGCGCTGATGATACGTCCGGTCCAGAGCATCTTCTTCGAGACCGGAGCAGCTTGAGTACTCGATTGCATGAGTTTTTCCTCCACATGTAGTTCAATCGAAAATCAATGAAAGATCAGCCACAGATTTGCTCGGATAGTCACAGATAGCGCCAAATCGAACTGCTGGAAACGCTTACCAATTCTAGTCGTCTTCTTTGCTCTGACCTGTGTTGATCTGTGCAAATCTGTGGCTCATTTCTTTCGCTTCTTTTCCTTTTCATTAAAGGCCTTTTCGTTCTCGGCGATGCGCGCCTTGACGAGCTTCTTCACGAGCGCGGCGGGTAGTGGCTTGCCGATCGGGAAGCGAATAGTCCCCTTAGATGTTTTATAGGCCTTCAGCTCATCC
>CAZVHN010000706.1:0-1865 GCA_964626895.1 uncultured Chloracidobacterium sp.
GTTTACCGATATTAACTGTTTGGCTGGCGGAATGGACCTAAGCGGTCGAAACCGCGCGTGCGGCAACCTCGACCGGCAAGAATCCGATCGCCCAAGGAGCGAAGGAATGAGCACGGACAAATCGGCGGTGACTACGGAAGAAAAAAAGGTTTCGGTTGCGAAGAAGAATGGCATTGAGGACCTATGGAAGCGATATCTCCAAACGCGATCCATCCCGCTTCGCAACAAGATTGTCGTCCATTATAGCCCGCTGGTTCAAACCCACGCCGCGCGGCTTTCGCGAAAACTTCCCGCTCAAATTTCGTTCGATGAAATCTGCTCGGCCGCGTTCGACGGATTGATCGAAGCCGTGGAAGCGTATGATCCCGAGCGCAAGGCGAAGTTTGAAACCTTTTGCCAGCAGCGCATCTCCGGCGCGGTGATGGATTGGCTGCGCAGTCTCGATCCGCAAAGTCGTACGGTGCGCACGTTTGAGAAGAAGCGCATGTTGGTTCGCGAAGCGATGGGAAGCGACGCCGATTTTTCGCCGAGTCAGGCGGACGTGGCCAAGCGGCTGGACATGTCCGCGGATCGCTACGATTACCTATCGCGACTTTCGCAGTTGGGAAAAGAAGTTCATTTTAGTGCGATGGAGCCTGGGCAAGAGCGCCGGCAGCAGGGCAGCTCGCATCCGTGGGACCTGCGCGACACGCGCACGGAGGATCCGGCCATCCGCATTTCAAGACAGATTCTCACCGAGTACCTCACCAACGGCCTGGCCCGCGAGGAGCGACTCGTTCTCATGCTCTATTACTTTGAAGAGATGACGATGGCCGAAATCGGCAACGTGCTCAATCTTTCTGAGTCGCGCGTGAGCCAAATTCACAAAGAGATTTTGCTTCGACTTCGAGGCCGATACAACAATATGCTGAGCGAGGAAATGGTGGCGTAGGCCAAGGCCGAAATCGCTTTTCTAAGGCCATTATCAATCGTTGGGAATAAGCCCGTTTCGGCGGGCTTTTTTCTTTGGTGGGCCAAGCTTTTGAGCCCCCTCAGAGGTGCGCCTTATACACTAAGTAGGAACGCAGATTCTTTTACGCTGCTTTGGCGTGGAGTTCGTCATGATCGTACATGAACCCCATCCGTTCCTTGTGTCCGTTGATCCGGGCGACGCCGTTCCGGAACGCGGTTACCAAGTCATCAACCGTGGCGAACAGCACATTGGCCAGCACGGTTCGTTTCAGATGTCCCCACAGTCTTTCGATCAGGTTCAGGCTCGGGCAATAGGGAGGCAGCCAGAAGACTTCGAGGCGATGCCGATTGGCCTTCAGCCACACCCGCACCATTTTCGTATGGTGGAACCGGCCGTTGTCGCAGACCAGTCGGACCTTGCGACCCGAGTAGGCCCTGACCAGTGCGACCAGGAAGGCGAGGAACAGCGTTCCGCTCTTCTTGTCCGCCACGGTGTAGGTGATCCGCCCGCTGGCGAAGTCGACGCCGCCGTAGACCACCTTCTTCTCGTTCTTGCCTGGCGCGGGCACTTCCGGCTGGACGCCCACCGGCGCCCACATACGCGTGAGCGTCGGATGACGATGAATCTCGACCTCGTCCTGGAACACCAAGGCCTCCGTGGCGTCGTGTTTCAGGGCTTTTTTTTCAAGCGGACGAGCTTTGCTTGGGCCTTTTCGTAGGCCCTTTCGTCGCGTTTGCCTTTGAGGGTGTGCTTGGGACGATGAAACGAAAATCCTTGTTGACGAAGCAGTCGGCGAATCTGATCGTCGCTGAACCGGATGCCGGTGACCTTGGCCAAGTGGGCCGCCAACCGACCCGCCGACCAGGTCGAAAAGCCGTATCCCAGAGTCATGGGATTGGCTTGAACCGCCTGC
>CAZVHN010000707.1:0-2879 GCA_964626895.1 uncultured Chloracidobacterium sp.
AACCCGAAGATGCGGTTGTCTTTTACTTCTCTGGCCACGGAACGGCGGAGGGGGACCGTTTCTATCTCATACCGCACGATATTGGTTATCAGGGCTCGCGTTCAAGTCTCGGTAAAGTGGGACTGGCTACTATCCTCAGTCACAGCATTTCCGATCTCGAGCTTGAAGAGGCTCTCAAGCCGGTGGACGCTGATCAGTTGCTGCTAATAATTGATGCTTGTAATTCGGGTCAGGCATTGAAAGCCGAAGATGAGCGGCGCGGCCCAATGAATACTAAAGGACTGGCGCAACTGGCTTACGAGAAAGGAATGTATGTTTTGACCGCCTCACAGAGTGACGAGGTGGCCTTCGAATCGGCGGGACTGAAACACAGCTACCTGGCCTATGCCCTCGTTGAAGAAGGAATAAAGGCCGGCGCCGCAGACGGGGATCGCAACGGCCAGGTTTTCTTAAAGGAATGGTTTGATTACGCTACCGAGCGGGTGCCGCGGATCGGAAAAGATAAACCGCGCGCCGGAAAGCAGTTGGAAGAGGTTGATCCTGACGAGCAGCGCGTGCAGCGTCCCAGGGTTTTCAATATGCGCCAGGGTGGAGCTGAGCGATTCGTGATCGCGAGGCTGTCGGGCGCAGGTCTTTAGGACTGATGAAAGAGCCAGCGGCCGGCGAAGTTGTTATGGATGAAATAAAAAAACTAACCGAAGCCGACACGATAGAGCGGGGCGGTCACGATCCGGCCGCGGCCACGCGATCTGACCTGGAACCGGTTGTCGGCTCAATGCTGAACGGACGCTATCTGGTTAAGCGCAAACTCGGCCACGGTGGCTTCGGCGTGGTCTATCTCGCCTCTGACGAAAAGATGCTTTCCCGGCCCGTGGTGATAAAGGCTTTGCTTGACGGTGAAGTCAAAAACGAATGGACTGAAAGAAAGTTCAAGCAGGAGATTGAGGCCCTGGCGCGAATCGACCACCCCAGCATCGTAGGCATATTCGATGTGGGTGAGCTGCCCGATGGCAAGCCATACATTGTCATGCAGTATGTCGATGGTTTCAGTCTCAGGCTGATTATCAGTCCCGAGGGAATGGATTTTTGGCGAGCCGCCAACATTATTCGACAGATTGGACGGGCACTCACCGCCGCTCATGACCGGGGAATTCTACATCGCGATCTAAAGCCTGAGAACATCATGATCCAAACCCTGGGCGATGGCGAGGAGCAGGTCAAGATCATCGATTTTGGGATCGCCAGAGTTAAGGACTCTGTAATTTCGATGAGCACTGCCAGCGATCGAACTGTAGGGACCATTGCCTACATGTCGCCGGAACAACTAAGTGCCGGGCAACTGTCACCGGCCAGCGATGTCTACTGCTTTGGTGTCATAGCGTATGAGCTGCTTACCGGGAGGCGGCCGGCAAATCCGGAATCTGCCTATCAACTGCTCGAGATGCAGCGTTCGGGCGTGCGCATTAAGCCGGTGGACTTGCGTCCCGGCCTCCCGCAACAAGCTGAGTCGATAATTCTCAAAGCACTATCCTTCGATCCTAGAGATCGATATCAGCGGGCGCGCGACTTCGGCGATCTTCTATCCAGTGCCTTGCTTGGAGACGATGAACAAACTGTCATGGCGGGCCAGTCCGCGCAGGTAAAGCCCGGTGAGCGCGCGGAAGGGGCGGTGACGGTTCCAGAAACCGCTCACGTCTTGTTCATGGACATTGTTGGCTACTCGAAGCTGATGGTTGACGAACAGCCTGCCTGTCTGCAGAAGCTCCAGTCGATCGTTGGCAGGACTGAAGACTTTAACCGGGCGCAGGCCACCAAGCAGCTGATCCGTCTGCCAACAGGCGACGGCATATCCCTTGTCTTTTTTGGCGATCCCGAAGCTCCCATACGGTGTGCGTTGGACATTGCGTATGGTCTGAAAGACTGCCCGGAAGTGAAGTTGCGAATGGGCATCCACAGCGGGCTTGTCTACCGCATGGCAGATATCAATACGAACATGAATGTCGCGGGCGGCGGGATCAATATCGCTCAACGGGTGATGGACTGCGGCGATGCCGGTCACATACTGGTCTCGAAGCGGGTCGCCGACGATCTGATCGAGCTTGCCCGTTGGGCACCTTGCCTTCACGACCTTGGCGAAGCCGAAGTGAAACACGGTGTTCGCGTGCCTTTGTTCAACTTCTACACGGATGACGTGGGTAACCCGGAAGTGCCGGCCAAACTACGTCCCGCTGCTCCCATTCTCGCACCGAAGCGAATGGCCAAGATCGCCGCGGCCGCGTTGGTTGTCTTGTTAGTGGGGACGCTCGCTTTCTTTGTTTTGAGGCCTCGCAGCGGTTCGGCCGATATAGCTGCCCCCGCCTCATCAGCTCTTCCTGAACAGTCGCTCACGTATTCGCTTACAGTTCAAAAGATGCGGCAGGGAAGGCCGGATGGCGGTGAGATTGAGATGACTGGTCAGGAAGTGTTTGGCAACGGCTGGAAATTCCGTTTCAATATTCAGCCTGAGCAGGCCGGCGCTTTGTATCTACTCAATGAAGGCCCCGGACCGGGCGGCGCTACGGAATACAATCTTTTGTTTCCCAATCCTAAAACGGGTCGTGGTGCTCAAATCGGGGCCCTTGAGAGAGTACAAACCGGATGGAACCGTTTTGACGACCACCCGGGGGTGGAAAAACTCTGGGTCATATGGTCCACCAAACCCATTCCTGATCTTGACGGTGTGTATCGAGACGCTGCTAATACCGATGGCGTATTAGCTGACGCTCAAATTGGCAAGGTTGAATACTATTTGAAATCCTCGACCCTTGCCAAGGGCGAGGCAAACAAATCAAAGGAAGTGACAGTGGTCAAAGCTAGAGGAGACATTGTGGTCAGTGTGG
>CAZVHN010000708.1:0-1719 GCA_964626895.1 uncultured Chloracidobacterium sp.
CTGATGACCTTCCTCGGTTTCAGGAAAACTAAAGCGGCTGGTTGCTCGCACAATGGCCTTGGCCGCTCGGCTCTTGAGATCGCGGGCAAACTCTCTTATGCGGCCGTCGAGCGGGTTGGAGATCAGGTGGCAGTGATCTGGCATCAAGACATAAGCAATCAACTTGCTGGGCCATTCATGATTGAGTGTCTTAAGCTCAGCGAGAAAAGCATTGCAGCATGCAGGCTCGGTAAATACTGGGAACCTGTTGATGAAGTTGCCGGTGACATAGTGGAGTGCGCCAGGGAGGTTGAGGTTAGACCATTTGCGGGCCATGTGAGGAAGTTCCTGTGCTGGAGGGTTACTTGAGTTGTTGCTTTGGATGAGATGTTACTACACTTGTGTTGGGCATGACAGCGTTGAGTGGCTATGCGGCTTGAGCGGGGGCGCGCTCCGCTTTGCCCCCTTCCCAACCTGCAAGTTGCTGAGCTTCAATTGTGAATTCAATGATGAATAGCTGCGAATCTTGAGCCGGAGAGCGCTTCGCGTCGCGACTTCCTTACCTGCAAATTACCGTACGCCCTTTTGCGTTTTCACGCAGTCGCTGCCGTTCCTTGTTCTGTACTAAGTGGTGGCCCACAGGCCTCAATTCAATTCCATTAGCACCTCATAAAGAAACTGCACTGCAAAGCCAACGTTTTCGACCGACAGTCGTTCGTCGCGTCACCATGTGAGCGATCCAATTCGCCGTCGTCCATCTTGAAAGGCTCGAAGCCGTAGGCCGTGATGCCGACAGTGCGAAACTTCGAACTGTCGGTAGAGCTGGTGAGCATAGTCGGGATGACGGGGACGCTCGGATCGCGCCTGGCGGCAACTGTGCGGATGGCAGTCATTAGCGCTGTGTCCGCGCTTGAACTCGTCGGAGTTGAACCTTCGAGTATCTCGATCTCGAGTCCCGGATCTGCCAGCACACCGCGCAGCTTCGCGATGAAGCCTGCGGGCGTCTCGCCGGGCAACAGTCGCGCATCAATCTGGGCCCATGCCGTCCCGGGAATGACGTTTACTTTGTCGCTGCCATGCAGGCCAGTGATTGTGAGTGTGTTTCTGACCTCCGCGTTAAGTGTGCTGTCCGTCAGCAGTTTCTTGCGCAACGCAGGATTTTTGAGCGACTTCTCAAGATTTGCATATGCGGCCTTTAGCACCGGGTCGGACTGCTGGGCCGCCAGGATTCGGTAGCCCTGCGCCACAGCGGGCGGAACGTTTATCGGACTCTCCCACGCTCTCAGACGATCGAGCGCCTTCAGCAGGCGGTTAACAGAAGAGTTTGCCAGCGGGATCGAACCGTGCCCCGCTGGGCCTTTGGCTGTGATGCGCAGCCAAAGCGCAGCCTTTTCCATAACGTCTACGCCGTATTGCTGAAGCTTCCCATTCTTGACATACGCCACGTCTCCTTCGTTCAAGAGAAACTCCGCGCCTCGGATCAGTTCAAGGTGGTTTTCAATGATCGAGCGCGCACCTGCTCCGCCTGCTTCTTCGTCGGCGACCGCCAGCAAGATCACGTCGCGTTTGAGCGGAATATTGAGCCGCTTTAACAAACGCATGAGCGTTACATGCACAGCCGCGGTGCCTTTCATATCGCTCGCGCCACGCCCGTAGACAAAGCCATCACGAATTTCACCGCTAAAGGGCGGCACTGACCAACGTTCCGGTTCGGCCATGACCACGTCCGTGTGGCTGAGC
>CAZVHN010000709.1:0-12150 GCA_964626895.1 uncultured Chloracidobacterium sp.
GGAAAAGTCAGATCGTAACGCGCTGAAATAAATCGCATGGGCCGTCGACCCATGCTGGGCAACCTGGGGATGAAGGGCACCGGACTAATGGGACTCCAGTAGTGTCGCAATTCATCAAGAGTCAAGTGACTGCCAAACCCCTCGCGCACGTGAAGCGTCGACATTCCATGCCAAGCGACATCCGCGACATATCCAGAGACGTGATTGAAAGTGCCTGCGACAATCTTGGGATCGTGAGCAAACGCCAGAAACGATATGCATGAGCCGATGCTTGTACCGAGAATGCCGATGCGGTCGTAGCCGGCATTCGTAAGCCAGCGCACGGCGGCGCGTGTGTCGAGCACACCTTGTCTAAACGACTGAATCGTGCGACCGACGTTTGGACTTACCAAATGATCGGCGCGTTCGAGTTCCGGTGGCCGTCGCTCCTGGTGATATGGAACCGTCAGTCGCAAGGCCGAGATCCCCAGCAGATTAAAGATGCGACAAGCTTCAACGTGGCTCTCAGGCTGAGCGTTCCACTGGGGCACAACCACCACCGCTCGGTGCGGACGTTTCCCATTCCTGGGCCTGGCCGGGAAGAAACGCGCGCGCGCCACGTTGTTTTCGACCGCAGCCGTGTGCACGGCGCTGGTCCAGGTCAGTTGATCGCCATCAAGCTGGAAGTCGTTGATAGCCGGCAACGAATAAAACTCTTCGCTTTCGCGCAACGCGTTTTCAGTGTGCTGACGCAGAACATCGTGCGGGAGGTCACCGTTGACATGTTCGACGACAAAGGGCAAGCCCCACTCAAAGGGGCGCACTACGCGATTATTGTCGCGGTCGTAATAAGCGCGCTCGCGCCGGTGCATGTATGCTTTCCAGGAAACCAAATTTACCTCTTAATGAAGGCCCGCGGGCGTAAGCCCGGAAGCAAGAATAGAGATGAAGGAGTGATCCTAAAGAGGACGACCGCCCCAGTCAAGCGTGTGTAGGGACGCCACTCAGTGGGCGCCCCACGTAGCCCGACAACAACGTCCAATACGACACCGTCAAAGCTGTCCTCCAACTATTGCCGGGCGCGTAAGTGACTGTGTGAAACCCAAAAGGGCCTACGGTAATTTGCAGGTCAGCTTTCCAGCTCGCCGAAGCGGCGAGCAAATATCAAGTTAGAAACATTTTCGCCTGTAATAAAATCAACAACTTACAGGCGAGTTTCTAGTGAGGAAGGGGGCAAAGCGGAGCGCGCCCCCGCTCAAGCTGCAAATTTGCTGGGCTTGGATTATCACTTCAAGGTTAAGTGGCTGCGAATCTTCGATTTGAGCAAAGAAAGTGGCTGGGTACATGTTGTGCTCCTTTGAATAGGTGATCCGTCGCGACGGGGCGGGATAGTAAATCGTAAGTGGTGAAAATAGCAATCAGTTAGATGGGGCCGGGGATGAGAAGACAAGAGCACGTATCCACAGATTACACAGATTAAGAAACAAAGGCAGGAGCAGAAGCGATGAGGTGTTTGATGCAGCGTCCTGCTACCTGCTCTTTTCCGTTCCTGCTCCTTGTTTCATTGTCGTCTGAAATCCGCGTAATCTGCGGATTCAAAAAACGTTTGGTTGGATGGACTGGTGAAGCCTCACACTCGCGGCGCAAAAAGCCGTCGGATCATCTGCGGTAGCAAGCGTGCAGTTCTCATGAGGGAGCCGGTGGTGAAGTGTGTTGCCAAACCCTGAAAGAGTTTTCGAGCGCTGGGATCGTAACGAAACCACCAGAGATCCGGGAGAAACGAAATACGGTTGACGTGAATGTGCCGCGGCGTCACCAGTTCGAGTAGGCCCAGGCGTCCATGGGTACGGCCATAGCCGCTCTCTTTGATTCCGCCCCAGGGCGTTTGGGCGATACCGTGAGTATAGAGCACTTCATTGACCATCACCGTTCCGGCCTCGATGCGTTCGGCAAGGCGCCGGCCGCGAGCAATATCTTTGGTCCAAACGCTGGCAGTCAAACCGAAGACACTGTCGTTTGCGAGCCGTATGGCTTCGTCCTCAGTCTTGAAAGTCATCACCGGCAGCACTGGACCAAAGGTCTCATCGCGCATAATCGTCATCCGGTGATCTACATTTGTCAGCACGGTGGGCGGATAGAAATAGCCGCTAATGTTGCTAGAGCGTTTTCCTCCAGTAACTACCTTCGCACCGCGCTCGACCGCATCTGCCACGTGCTCTTCGACAATTCGCAGTTGTCTTTCATTGGTCATCGCGCCGACGTCGGTGTCTTCTTTCGTGCCCACTTCCTGCCGCAGTGCTTGCGTCCCCACAAGCACGCGCGCCAGAAACTGCGGCGCAATAGATTCGTGCACGTAACAGCGTTCGACCGAGGCACAGGCCTGACCGGAATTTGCGAAAGCTCCCCAGACAGCACCACGCGCGGCGTTTTCAATGTCGGCGTCTTCCAGCACCACCATCGGATCCTTACCCCCCAGCTCGAGCACCACGGGCGTGAGATGCTTCGCCGCGGCCTCGGCGACGCGTTTGCCGGTGGCCACGCTGCCGGTGAACATGATCTTGTCAAGGCGAGCTTCAATAAGTGCGGCGCCGGTCGAGCCATCGCCAGTCACAATCTCCAATAAGCCCTCGGGCAAACCGGCGCGACTGAAGATCTCGCCAATCCTAAGAGCTATGAGCGGAGTGAACTCGCTGGGTTTGAGCACGACTGCGTTGCCGCTCATCAAAGCCATCACGACTTCTTCAGCAGGTGTAGCCAGCGGAAAATTCCATGGCGAGATGATTCCTACCACACCCATTGGCTTATAAACGATCCGAGACGAGCGGCCCATCAAACCATACTGACCAATGTCGATCTTTTGTGGGCGCAGGAGGCTGGCAGTGTGCTTTGAGAAGTAATGCATTGCATCAAGCGTCGGCACTACCTCCATCGAAATCGCTTCCGAAACAGGCTTGCCGGTTTCGCGCGAGATAAGCGTAGCCAGTTCCTCTATCTGCCCAAGCATGATCTCGCGGGCCTTGAGTATTACGCGGGACCGCTCTTTGAAAGAGAGATTGGCCCAGGCCGGCTGCGCTGCGCCGGCCCGACGTACCGCCTGAGCTACTTCCTCGGGAGAAGCCAGCGGCACGCGGCCTAACTCTGCCCCGGTGCCGGGATCGTAGGAGACGATCTCGCGGGTCTGGTTGATTCGGGTTGGTATGGTTTTGGTGCTCATTTGGTCTGGCCTGATTATCTAACAAAGCGCGCCGCGTGTGAACCATTCAGGGCGAAAATTCGCAGGTTGGGAAGGGTGGCTTGCCCCGTGGAGCGCGGGCATCCTGCCCGCATAGCGTGCGTCAGCACGCTGGTTTTTGCAATCGCTCAACCTTAACCCAATCTCCTTTTCGCGCTTTGCGCTCATTGCGGGCAGGATGCCCGCGCTCCAGTTTCGTGTGCGCCTTGGGCCTCAGGTACAATATCGCCCCAATTCCGAATAGTAATCTTAGGAGACCTTTTTATGATTCGACCGCAACTTGCGGAATTCATGCGTCGCATGGACCCGAATTCCGTAGCCATCATTCCCAGCGCCCGCGAAGCGACACGTTCCAATGACACGCAATATCGCTTTCGACAGGATTCGGATTTCCTTTACCTGACTGGCTTCGAGGAGCCGGAAGCGATTGCCGTCGTGGCGCCGGCGCGCGAACAGAAGTACACGTTGTTTGTTCGACCACGCGATCCGGAGCGGGAAATCTGGGATGGCCGACGCGCGGGAGTGGAAGGCGCGACCAGCGAATACGGCGCCGACGAAGCATTACGTATCGTCGAGTTCGACGAAAAGTTGCAGGAAATTCTCGACGGCGCGGAGAAGCTCTACTACCGCCTCGGCGTCAATCCTGATCTCGACGATACCATCATCCGGCAGATTGCGCGGATGCGCGCTCTCAATCGAAAACCGATCCATCCGCCCCAGACCATCATCGATCCGGCCACCATCGTCCACGAGATGCGCGTTCTCAAGAGTCCGGAAGAAATCGAACTGATGCAGCGTGCCGCCGACATTGCCGCCGAGGCCCATTGCGAAGCTATGAAGGCGGCGCGGCCCGGGATGAAGGAATACGAGCTCGAAGCGCTGATTGAACAGATTTTTCGCCGGCTTGGCGCCGCAGCTCCGGCCTACACCTCAATCATCGGCGCGGGCGCGAACGCCACCATTCTCCACTACATCAACAACGACGGCGAACTGAAAGATGGTGATCTGCTCCTGATCGACGCTGGAGCTGAGTACAAAGGCTATGCTTCGGATATAACCCGTACCTTCCCAGTTAACGGTCGTTACACGAAAGCTCAGCGCGAGATTTACGACCTGGTGCTGGAAGCGCAGATGTCCTGCGTCGAGATGGTCCGGCCCGGCACCACGCATGACCAACTTAAGAGTCATTCAATCGAGGTGCTGACAAAAGGTATGGTGCGCCTCGGATTACTCAAGGGCGACCCGGCAGAGCTGATTAAGGAAAAGAAATATGAACAGTTCTATATGCACGGGCTGGGACACATGCTGGGGATCGATGTGCACGACGTCGGCCGCTACTACTACGAAAAGAAGTCACGCGCGCTGGAGCCGGGTGTGGTCATGACAGTTGAGCCCGGCCTCTACATTAACCCGAAGACAACGGACATTCCCGATCAATATCTGGGCATCGGCATACGCATTGAAGATGATGTGTTGTGCACCGCCAATGGCCCGAGCGTGCTGACCAACAAGGTGCCGAAAAAGGCGGAAGAGATTGAGAAACTGATGGCGCGGTAAGAGCTCGCGCGGTTGCCCTCATTGTAGGGGCATCCTTCCGTGGGCACCCAAAACTATCCGCAGATTACACAGATTACGCAGAAACATTTAGCCAGTAAGACGACGAAAACCCTTTGTGGCCATTGTTTCTTCCAGTCTGTGTAATCTGCGTAATCTGCGGATAGTTTTGGGCGACCACGGAGGGACGCCCCTACAATGAGGGCTTCGAATCGCCGGGTTTAGAAAGCTCCGCAACAATCTCCCTCATCGCCTCTCGCCCACGTTCAACCTCATCAGGCCCAAAAGAAATCGCCCCGACCACGGCGTGGCCACCGCCGCCATAGCGTTCGCAGATTTTGGCGATGTTGTGCGTGCGCGGCACGGGCGCCCAGGGGCTGGAGCCAACGGAGATCTTGGTACGCAATGCACCCCTGGTCAGGGCAACTGAATAAGTGGTTTGCGGATAGAGGTAATAAGGAATGAACTTGTTGAAGCCTTCGTAGCCTTCGTCAACCAGGTCAAACTGCACCACGCCATTGGCGAACGAGGCTTTGCGCCGGATGACTTCAAGCGTCTCGAGATGCTGCTCTTTGATGGGACGAAAGCGACGCTCGACCTCTGCACTGGTCGCAACCTCTTCAAGAGACTTCTCAGTCAGATCGCGTATCAACTGTTCGATGAAATTATCGTCCGGATCGGCCTCAATCACCTGCATCAATTGCAGCGCGGGCTCTTTCAACTCCACACACTGGGCCGCGGATTCATAGAGTGCTCCATCGATAATGTGGGCCCACTCGACCAAAGATTTGATCGGTTCGGCATTGAAACCAAAGCGAGAACTCGCGACATCGGCAATGAATTCAGTGCACGACTTGCGGGTGGCGTCGAGAAATTTCTGTCCCGATTTGTCGGCGCGAAAATGTGCCTCATCCGCGGGCGTGAGAAATGCCGACTCATGATGATCAAACCACCAGGTCAGGCGCTCGGAAGCAGCGTATTTGAAGTCAACAATCGCATTCTCATCGCCGTCAAACATCTCCAGGTCGAAGAGTGTGCCCGGGCGGTGCAGGAGCCCTCGGTACTCGACCTCGGCGTCAGGACGAACTATCTCTTTGTAAAAGCGGGTGAAAGTCGCGGCGGAGGCAACTCCGTCGAAACAATGGCCATGGTAAAGCAAGCGAAGTTTCATGATCAGTAATTTAGGAGTGGAGCAGAGACTATAAATTGGAAGTCTGTTACGATCTCATAATAGCGAGCAGGAATATGCATGTCGAGTTGGCCCATACTCAGGAGGCGAAGTCTGTTCCGCGGCCTACACTATCCGTGTTCGACGCCGTCTCAATGATCGTCGGTATTGTCGTGGGAGCGGGGATCTTCAAGGCGCCTTCGATTGTTGCCGCTAATGTGGGCGACAAGACGGTGTTCCTGCTTATCTGGCCTCTGGGTGGCTTGATTTCACTTGTTGGAGCGCTCTGTTATGCGGAGTTGGCAACAACATATCCGCACCCGGGCGGCGATTACCACTATATCTTTCGGTCACTTGGTCGTGATATTGGACTGCTCTTTGCCTGGGCACGCCTCACCGTAATTCAGACGGGATCGATTGCGATACTGGCATTTGTATTTGGTGACTACGCGATGGAGCTGCTGCCTCTGGGCGCACACAGCGCTTCCGTGTATGCCGGGCTCGCAATAGCAATGTTGACGTTTCTGAATGCCTCAGGTGTGAGACAGGGAAAATGGACACAGAACTTGCTGACTATCACGAAAGTACTGGGGTTGCTACTCATCTTTCTTGTGGGCATCTTTTTCATTGCGCCCGTCCAGGCGGAAGCCAGCACTTCTTCTCCAGGACGTTTTAGCGGGCTTGCTATGATTTTTGTGCTGTTGACTTACGGAGGCTGGAGCGAGGCTGCTTATATCTCCGCCGAGCTACGGAACGTACGCCGAAATATGAAGACGGCGCTGTTTGTGTCGATCGGAATCATCACGACCATCTTTCTCCTGACTAATCTGGCTTATCTGCGTGGTCTTGGTCTAGAGGGAATTAGCGAGTCTAACGCCGTCGCCGCGGACTTGTTGCGCCACTCTTTTGGCGAGCCAGGCGCTAAGTCAATCAGCTTCCTAATTGCCATATCGGCCTTGGGGGCAATTAATGGGACTATCTTCACTGGAGCCCGCACCAATTACGCTCTGGGGCGCGATTTTTCTTTGTTTGGTTTTTTGGGACGTTGGGACAGCAAGGGAAATGCGCCCGTCAATGGCCTGCTCATTCAGGCTGCGATTGCTCTGCTACTAGTCCTGTTGGGCAGCTTCACGCGCAAGGGATTTCAAACGATGGTCGAATTTACAGCGCCCGTGTTTTGGCTCTTTCTATTTCTCGCGGGGCTATCTGTTTTCGTGCTCCGAAAAAAGGAACCCGACGTCAGCAGACCTTTTCGCGTCCCACTTTATCCACTTACACCGCTGCTGTTCTGCGCCACGAGCGTTTATATGCTACAGGCGAGTTTGAGTAATACGGGAATCGGCGCGCTCGTCGGTGTAGGGGTGTTGCTGGCGGGACTACCGGTCCTGGTTCTTGCGCGCCGAAGAGGCCGGGGTGACGCGGATAGTAGTGAGGGCGGATCCTAATTCTCCGGCTTCCCTGTCATAGGCACGAAACGCACGGGAATAGTTTTTCGCTCGACCACTCCCTCGCTTGTCCTGGTGATGATCAGCATCTGTTGATTGAACGTGCCGACAGGAATCACCATCCTTCCGTTGATACCGAGCTGGTCAACAAGCGCCTGAGGGACGCTGTCCGGCGCCGCCGTCACGACTATGGCGTCAAACGGCGCATGCTCTGGCCAACCCAGGTAGCCGTTTCCTGTTTTCACAAAGACATTTTTGTAACCGAGTTCGCTGAGGGTCGCACGCGCCCTTTCGGCGAGCGTTGGGATGATTTCAATCGTGTACACCTCTTTGGCAATCTCGCCCAGAATGGCCGCTTGATAGCCAGAGCCAGTGCCAATCTCCAGCACCTTCTCGGACGAGGAAAGGTTCGCCGCCTCCGTCATGTAAGCCACGATGAAAGGTTGGGAAATCGTCTGACCCTCGCCAATAGGAAGCGGAGAGTCGGCGTAGGCGGATTCCCATTCTGACGCGCGGACAAACCGGTGTCGTTCCACTTTCATCATGCTTTGGAGAACCGCCTCGTCCTGTATGCCGCGACCGCGAATTTGATGTTCCACCATCAGGCGGCGTTTCTCTTTGAAGCCTTCAGTCGACGCGGATTTTTGGGCTAGGGTAGGGCTATGGGAACTTCGAAAGCCGCAAGCGGTCAGATTCACGCTGAGCGAGAGAACCATCACGACAACCGCTCTAACCGACGCCCCTCCAGAACGAACTGGACGCACCTTTCGACGCTCTAAAAAGCGCGGGCAGGGCGACTTAATACTGTGCGAACCTGAAATCAACCTAGTTGCTCCGAGCGTGTGACAACTTTCGGGGTTTAAGGTTGTCCCGCAGTGATCTTGAGAAAAGTCCCAGGGTGAGGCTCGGAAAATGATGATCACGGCCGACAGGGTTCTATAGCCGCAGCGGCGGCTGCCCCCAACCTCAATTGTTCCGCGATGAACTTATCAACGTCCGCTTCGATCAACTCACCGTTGACCACCCAGGCCTTTTCGGTAAGCAGGTCGCCTTCCTTCGCCAGTTTTGCCGGTTCGAGAAAGATGTTCCAGGGCGAGCCCCAACGCCGCGTATCGCCGGTGAGTTGCCGGTAGCCATAGTGGGCCGTCTTTTCGCGGTCCTCGCGCATCTCCGATTCAGTCACCACGGTATAAGGCGGACCAGTTGCGCCAAAGAAGGCGCGCACATCGTTCAGTGAGGCATACTCGCTGACTCCAATTACTTCGAACCCCTGGTCCTTGTACTTCTCGTATAACTTCGCGGCCACCGGAGCTTCATGCTTCCAGTTTCTACACCAGGGAGCGAAGTACACGACCATGACGAGCTTCTTACCCTGGACCAACGTGCGCAGATCAACCGGCTTGTCGTCCTTGAGATCTTTTAGGGCCCAGTTTTTGTAACCGACCGTCTTCTCCGCGAGCGGCGAATATTCGTGTCCAGCCTGGGCTCGCGCACCCGCGGGGGCGAGAGCGATTACCAGAAAGACAAGGGTAAAAATTTTAATCATGGCTAATAACTCCCAAGACCGAGGCGAAGTTCAGAGTTCAACCTTTAGGTTGTCGCTCTTGCCACGCAAGCTAAAGCTTGAACTCTAAAACTACTATCACTACTGGACAGGCAACTGTGCGGTAGCGATTTCGTCCAACAACGGTTTTACGGCGGCTTCAAAAGCATCGCGCTTGCGTTCGCCAACAATCCTGGCACGAATGCGACCTTCGCGATCGAGGATGAACGTAGTAGGCAGTCCCGCAACTGCGAACTTCGATTCCACTTCCCGATCCCCGAGCAGCACGGTGTAGTCCTGTTTGATGTCTTTCCAAAAATCTCTCACGCCGTCCGCGCCGTCATAAGTCGACACTCCGACAACCGATAATCCGCGCGACTCCAGATCGCGATGCATCGTATTGAGTTCCGGTATTTCTGAACGGCAGGGAATACACCAGGTGGCCCAAAAATTCAGCAGCACCACGCGACCGCGCAGTTCTGCGAGGTTAAAGCTCTTGCCATCCAGCGTCTGCAGCGCAACTTCGGGAGCGGGCGGGAAACTACTTCTGTTTTCCGGCGCCGCGGCAGTTGACGGAGTGCGATTGTCTACTTTGATCCAGCTTTCGGCATTCGGCAGGATTCCTGCGAGAGTAGAGCTGGCAAGCAAAGTTGAATATCCGCTGGCCACGAGCAGACCCACGGCAATCAGGATCACACCTGAAACAACTTCCACCTTGTGCAGGTGTTTACGGAATTTTCCGTAGAAAGCAAGAAACTGATTGATGCCCAGCCCGGTCAAGAGAAATGGAACTGCAAGTCCGGCAGAGTAGCACGCCGAAAGAAGGAGACCGCTGCGCCAACCGCCGCTGGTGGCGGCCAACCCAATAATGCCGCCCAGGATCGGACCGATGCAGGGAGTCCATCCGGCAGCAAAAGCAATCCCGAGGGTGAACGAGCCCAGCATTCCGCGCGGCTTCTCGTCAGAAAAGAAACGGGTGTCTTTGTAAAGCGTGGAAATTTTCAGCAAGCCGATTAGCTGAAGGCCAAAGGCGATGATGATGATTCCCCCGATGATCCTTACCCAGGGGTTACTGGTGATGGAGGCGCCAACTAATCCGGCCGTAGTTCCGAGCGCCACAAAAATCATCGAAAGCCCCACATTAAAAGCCAATGAATTGAGAATGACGGCCCGCCGAGCACCTGTCTGCGATC
This sequence comes from uncultured Chloracidobacterium sp., assembly GCA_964626895.1. Classification (GTDB taxonomy): domain Bacteria; phylum Acidobacteriota; class Blastocatellia; order Pyrinomonadales; family Pyrinomonadaceae; genus PSRF01. The sequence continues at coordinate 10,115 of CAZVHN010000709.1, forward strand.
CACCCTCTTTGAGCCGATCGATGCTGACGCCCGACATCAGTGATACGTAGCCAGGCACGAGCGGCAAAACGCATGGCGAGAGAAATGAAAGAACTCCCGCGAGAAAAGCGATGCCGATAGTGATGTTTGAACCTTCCATATGTCTTATGAACTTCCCGGTCGCGCAGGCTGAACGTTTCCGTAGTTTGGTTGGTCGATTATACGACCAGGCGAGGCTGAGGTGTTACTCCTCCGCCCCCTTGGGAGAGTCTGTCGTGAAAAGCCTTTTCCAGCCAGGCTCTCCAATAGCTTACACCCTCTTTCTTAGCCAGAGCTTCAGATTCAAATAGATGCCGGAAACGGCCGAGGCGCACGCCAGGGCCGCGAAAAGAGTAAGCAATGGCACCTGCCAGCTACCTGCGAAGAAATAGAAGTGGGCCTGGCGAAAGTAGCGAGTCAGGGGTCCGGGAGGAGGCGTCTTGCTAACCACACCGGTGCCGGCATCAATTAAAAGTGAGTCGGCGCCCAAACCGCCAATCGCCTGGTAGACCGGCTTGCCGTCACGCATCAAGAGGGTAAGCGCGGTGGTTGGCAGTTGTCTGCCGGCAAATTGATTCGCGCGGGCCATGGCTTCGGCGGGTGTAATGACCACCTTTGCGGCTTCGATGTTTGCGACCGAGCCGCCTTCAATCGTATTCGGCCAGGCGTAAAGCAGTCCACTCGAGGCCCAGGCAAGCACGGGTATGGCTACGATCATGCCCAGCCAGGTGTGAATCCGGTAGATGAAACTTTGCATATGGGTTGGTATCGCCCTCCGCGACTACACGGCCTACTTGAACTCTATTTTGCGAAGTGACCAACTTCAGCGGTGGTAAACCGCCCTTCCCAACCTGCGAGATCGCGGGCGGTGAGTCGTTCGATCCGACTAGCGCTAATTTGCAGGTTGGGAAGGGCGGTTTACCCCCGCTGATTTTTCCGGGACAGGCTCAGCCAGCAGTTGCTTGATCATTTTGCCAAGCGCAGATGTCTCTAAATCATGGGCACCCAGCGCGATGAAACGCACTCGTCCGCGGCGGTCGATCAAAAACGACATTGGCATCGAGAAGGCTCCGTAGTTCAGATCGTTTACCGGCGAGTCTGCCACGACAAATCCATAGGGCAGCCGGTTCTTCTTCTTGAACTCGCGAAGATAGGCAAGCTCCTCCGCGCGAGTAAGTCTTCGACCATCGGCATGACCGTAATAGTTTGTCAGACCAAGTATCACCAAACCTTGATCTTTATAAGTCTCGTGCCATCTCTGCAGTTTGGGAAAGGTATAGCGACAGGGTCCGCACCAGGGCGCCCAGAAATCCAACAACACTACTTTCCCGCGCAGCTCAGAAAGTCTGGTTGGTTGCTGGTCTATCCATTCGGCGCCGACGATCTCTGGCGGGTTGGTGGCTTCACTGCTGCTTCCTGTTTTCTCCAGCACCTTGAAGAGATCTGCCGACGGATCCAGATTGGCCAGGCGTACCCGGGCCATCTTATTCAGATTGCCGGACGGCAATGAGACTGAAAGCCTAACCAGGTCTTGCAGGACAACGAGGGCGGCCGCTTGCTTATTCAGCTTCTCCAAGGCGTCAGCAAGAAACGACGCCGACTTGAACAGCCATTCGTCTCGTTTGTAGCCGGTGAGTTTCTTCGACTCCATCGCGAGCGTTGCTGCCTTTAACATTCCCTTAGCGTGCTCAGCCATGCGTTCGTAGTCTTTCGCAGTGTGAAAAGCATCGGTAAGCAGCGTTTCCATCCCGTAGAGCTCGTCGAGGTTTTGAGGTTGGGTTTTTACATAAGCTTCAACCACATTTTCTGCTTCGGGCAGCAGATTCCTCTTGATCGCATGCAACACCACCACGGCGCGCGCTACCTGGGGCTTCTCTCCGGCGGGACTGTTGGCAATGAAACGGCGCATCGCCTTGAGGGCTGCATCCGAGTTGCCGGATAGATGATGCAGCATGCCCAGGTAATAAAGGTCTGTCTCCGCAGTGTCGCCTCGCGCTTCAAGCACATCGGCGTTGTGC
>CAZVHN010000710.1:0-2702 GCA_964626895.1 uncultured Chloracidobacterium sp.
TCGCTGGAAAACAGACTAAAAATAGATTTGAAGAAGGCCATCTAATTTGATCACTTCCCGTGTGTGTAGAATGAGAACTTCCGGCGGGTAGGCGGTCGCGGTTGGCAAATACTTTTGCTCACTAAGAAGACGGCAGATGGCAAGAATCTCCACCAACTGACCAATTCAAATTCTGAATTCACCTCTAAGACAGACCAGCCAGGTCCGAACATCATAAGATACACCCGATTCTAACTTTTGTGCTATCAAAGAAATCGGTTCCCGGATTAGTCTTCGGCGGCTTGCCCAGTCGCAACGGGGGTGTTTTCAACTCGATGGTTGGGGGTAGGACTCGCAGAGAAGCGGACGCAGTTCTTTTTTGCCGCCTTTGCCTCATACATTGCGGTGTCTGCGCAGGCGATGAGTTGTTGCGGGGAGGGTGCGTGAATGGGGAAAGTGGCCACTCCGAAACTGGCGGTGAGGGAAAGCTTCAGACGTTTGCCACCTGTGAAGGTGTATTCTGAGATTTTTTCGCGGATGCGTTCCGCGACAGTGCCTGCCAGGTCCATGCCAGTGTCGGGCAGAACGATAACGAACTCGTCACCGCCGTAGCGTGCCAGGGCATCGGTGTCGCGAACGGAACCGAGTATCACACCCGCCATTTCCATGAGCACGTGCGAACCGACCAGATGTCCGTGGAGGTCGTTGACTTGCTTAAAGTCGTCAAGATCCAGAAATAGGGCCGTCACACTCGACCCGTACCGGCGCGCTCGTCGGATCTCATTGAGCAGAAACTGCCGCAGATAGCGCGCGTTGTGCAGCTTCGTCAGATCGTCAGTTTGTGAAAGTCTTTCGGCTTCTGCGATCCGCACGGCGTTCGCGAGAGCGGAAGCCAGCGGCAGTGAAAGCGCATCGAGCAGTTCGATTTCCGACTTCTTGAAAGAAGATTCGTTTTGGCTATCGCGAACTCCTTCCAGAACCCCCAGGATCCGTTCGCCATAGATGAGCGGAACTGCCAGGACATGCTTCCCTCGCTCCTTTTTTTTTATGGTGCCCATCCCTGCTGCCGCCAAATGCGCGGCCTTAGATTCGTAACCCGGAATATCGTCTCCCTCCGGCATAAAGATCCGGCGCCACTCTTCAGCTTCCGCTGGCCCCAGTTGCCGATCTCGGTCCATTACTGCAATCGCTTCCAAGCAAGAAGCTTCGACTGTCTTTGCATCCGAGATGAGATAGATGGTCCAACAGTTGGCGCTCACCAACCGCTCGATGCCGGCCAGCGCGGTATGTGCAGCTCCAATTTGATCCCCAATGAAGTGCAGGGAAGAAACCAACTCAAAGGCCGCGCGCAGTCCTTTCGCTTTAAGTTTAAGCGGCAGAGAATATGAACCCTGTGCAACCGGTTTCTGAATTATCTCCGGCAACTTGAGTTCACCAGTGACCCCGTGCCCTTCGATTTCCCGCAAGAGCGCCGGGAGTTGCGCCGCCTTATCAGCGATTGCGCGGAACCCCAACCTCTTCAGAGTGGCGCCATCCAGATTGCGAAGATTCAGGCTTTGATAGCCGTTTACATGTCGCCGGCATGCCACCAGCGGCGTGCCCGGCCAGAAAGTCTTGGCGTGATCTGTGGCTGTTTGCATTTCCACCAGATCCGCCCCTGGTACCACCTCATATAAGACGGCTAAGGGCGGCGGGCCCTGGTTCAGAGTGGAACCTTCGGTCACCTGTTTTCTTGCCAGAGCAAATTCCGCCTCCACCTCGCGCAGACCTTCGATCAGCGTTTTCACGCCGGCAGCGCGCAAGGCCTCGATTAGCTCGTAGGCCGGAGCCTCGTGGGCGTCTGTCAGTAGAATTACATGCGTCGACATTGCAAACGGAATCTAGTCTGTGCCCCGACCGCCGCTGGAGAGTGCCAACTTATAGCTGCTGCTGTTCCCATTCGGATCCAACGCTTCAACTGTGATCTCTCTCTCTCCTGCCGGTGCCGTGATCTGGACCTGGAAAGACTTACCGGTGGAGACCAGGGTCTCGCGACCAACGGCACGGATGGTTGTTCCGGGTTCGGCCTGACCGCGAACCAGATAAATGTTACCGCCCAGTAGTTCGGCGGTTAGATCTGAAACTGCAACATGCGAGCCCGACCCTCTAGGTGCCACAACAAACTTCTTCGGGTCGCTCCAATCACTTGTTTGACCGGTGGCGGCTGTGGCCCTCACCCTCCAGAAGTAAACTCCCGGCCGCAGATCGCTGGCATTGAATTCCATTGCTACCAATTGATCGCGCTCGATCACCCGACCATTAGCAACGAAAAAAGGGGAAGTTGCCACTTCGACACGATAGTAAGCAGGAGATCCCGAAGGAGGCCGCAACCATTTCAAGGCTACGTTTGCGGAACCCTTAGCGGCTACCACCACCTTGTCAAGATCGCGTGGCTCGGAAGGCAACGGCACCTCCAGAAGCCTCTGCGGCCGCGACATAGTGCCCGAAGGATTGATGGCAACATACTGACCGCCGCTTATCGAAGTTTTCTCGCCGGCGCGGTTGGTGGTTTCGATCGCGCCGGTATTGACCCGAATCTCTTCCGTGCCTTCGGGATTCACACCGAAGCTGGCGCCGGTTCGCTCGCCGAGCTTGTTGCTCGTCTTAGCAGTTTCCACGACGTTGCTGGTGCCTTCAGGTTGTTGCTCCGTGCGAACATACATCTGACCGCTATCGACCTTTAC
>CAZVHN010000711.1:0-2196 GCA_964626895.1 uncultured Chloracidobacterium sp.
CAACGCACAGAACCATTTGCGGTAGCCAATGGATCCCAGCACTCAGCCCCAGCAGCAACCACTCACCCACCGCTCCGCGGTAGCCCAATGGATCTTAGCCCTCAGTAGGAACAGGAGCGAGAGTCCGGATCAAGCAGGTGCTTGATTGCCAATGTTTGGCTACCGGTTCCGTACCCTGAGTTGGCTCCTTGCTTGGGCTGAGTGCTGGGATCCATTGGCTACCGCAAATGGTTCTGTGCGTTGAGTGACCCCTACTTGAGTTGAGTGCGGGGATCCATTGGCCACCGCGAATGGTTCTGTGCGTTGAGTTGGCTCCTGCTTGAGTTGAGTGCTGGGATCCATTGGCTACCGCAAATGGTTCTGTGCGTCACCGAGAAGGAATCGTGGGCAAAGAGCCGTTAATCGTCCAGATGCGCGTCCACGTAAGCTCTCGCTTTTTCAGGCGTGTCAACAGTTCGCGCGAAGTCGGAATTCTTCAACAGCCAACCAACGTGATCCCTGACAAAGTCCGCATAGGCGTCGCTGGGCGAGCCGTCTGCCTTAAACAATCCAAGTTTCGTCATTACCTTTTGAAAAAGGGCAATGTCGTTAGCGGCGCCGGCAGCATGGAAGAGTTTATGTTTGTCATCATCAGACACTGAAAACGAGGGTGAAGTCTCATCCGAGGAGTCGGTTGATGTGTTGTCGTTCGAGTCGTTCGAGCTGCGGTTTGTACCTGAATTTATGCTGAAGTTTGAATTGCGGTTCGCCGTGGGTGGTTGCTGCCGGTAACAAAAATACAGGCCCGCCGCGGCCAATGCGACTACAAGCAAACCGAGACATCCTGCACCTCCGCAGCCAATGGCGATCTTTTGGTTTCTGTTCATTGTTTCCCCATTTCAAAGAGTTGAATTACTTACCGTGGGCGCAAGTTGGCTGCACGTGTCACAGTCAATGCACGTTGCATCGACAAAGAAATCGCCGCTAACGTTTTGCGGCAGTCGCTCCAGAAGGTTTGCTATTACCCATGGACCTTCAGTGCATAATGGCGCAACGGGTGCGCCTATTCAAGTTTGGAACTTCTTGGAGTGCTACGGTCACAACCACAGACCCAATCCCAAAAGGACGGCTCAAGCCTCCCTAACTTGCAGGTAAGGAAGGCGGACCCTGTCCCCGCTCTTACGACGAAAACAAGAATCGTTTAGAGCTTTGAAAAGAGGAGATGAGGATATGGAGTTTATTGAGTGGCTTTCAAGGTTGAGGCGGGGACAGGGTCCACCTTCCTTACCTGCAAATTACCGTAGGCGCTTTTTAGCTCAGCCACCAAGGCCCCCATCGAGGTCTCCCCAACTTCATTTTGAAGGAAAACAGGAACCGAGATTCGCAAGCTGGCCCCGGATGAGGTAATCGAGACGGGTGAACGGAGGGGTTCAGACTTGGTCGCTGCCCACACGCCTTTCTCAGGTTGCGGCAGACCTGGCGGAAGATCCTGGTTAAGAAAGCTCAGGCCTGCGCTCGCGCGTTCCTCTGGCTTACGCTCGGCAAAAAATACCGGCAGCTTCTGCTGATCGAAGAATGAGATGTTGACTAGATGACTCTGTTTGCTGAGCGTCGCCGCCAGGGCGATCTGAAGATCCGTCAGAACCTGTACGTTCGCCGGTGAGGCAGACTGTTTGGCAGGTGACTGCAGGTAGTCACGCAGCGTTTTAGAATCGGCAAGCGCGATGAGCTCGCTTTCCTGTTCATCGACGTGATCGCTTGCGGCGGCGATGAAGTTATCAAGCTCTCTTTCGAGATCTCGAAGCAGCTCCGATTCCGCCGCTTGCACTCCGTTGAAGTAGTTTATGACCCCGAGCAGAAGCAGCGGCGCCAGGCATAGACCTAACAGACTGAGAAAAAATTTTGGGCGAATGGGCAAGCACGCGCTCCCATCGGGACTTCCGGGAGTTCGATACTAACTCAGCCTGCCAGTTTTCGGTTAAGACAAATCTTAGCAGGAGTACGGTTGCAGGTTGCACAGTCAGCTGAGTGCAGTCGACTACAGAAACCGAGACCCGGGACCGGGGCAGCTCAACTAGCGCCGGAGGCGCGGCAGAAGGTAGCCAGGGGCAAGCGCTTGGCGCGCCGCCCCTGGGGTACGTCAATAACACGACCCGCCCTGAAAGGGCGCAAAGACCCTCGCAAAGCCTGAATCTCTGGAGATGAAACTGTAGTGCG
>CAZVHN010000712.1:0-4585 GCA_964626895.1 uncultured Chloracidobacterium sp.
CCGTCTTGTCTGACGCTCACCACAAAGTTCTCCGACCGGCCGGCCCAATCGGCATAGCGCACCCAGACTTTGTAATCACCGGCACGCGGCACTTCGATGTCTTGATAGATCGTGGCGCGAGTTTCGTCAGCACTCGCGGCAACCGAATTCCATTCGCTTTCCCCGCCCTGGGACCATTCAGCAGAGACGCCCGGTCCATTAATTCCCCACCCCGGCGCTTTGGCTTTACCATAGTTGAGCCACGAAGGATTTAGTATCGGCTCGCCACGTTGGTCAGTCGCCAGGCCGCGCATGTTTTCGGCTTCGTACCAAAGGTACTCGGGGCGCAGGGACTGAGCGACGCGGGGAGATCGGGGGACGGGGGGACGCGGAGATGCGGGGACACGGAGAAGGGGAGACCCGGGGACGCGGGGACGCGGAGAAGCGGGGACGCGCGGACGCGGGGACGCGGCGATGCTGCGCGAAAGGGGAGGACGAAAAGTGGGAGGCCGGACAAGAGCGCTCGAAGGCAGGCTTGCCTCCAACAGAAAGGTCAATACGACGGAAACGTACAGCAGTCGCCGTAGGCTTCTATTCGACCGGCATACCTGAATAGGATTAACCTCTCTTTGCTTTACTCGAGCGGATAACCCAGTCTTCATGATTGAATATCATATTGACTAGTTGCGCCAGAATACCATCATAGGTGGAGTCAAGGTCGCTCGCCTCCTCAGATGTGATGTAACGGCATGGATTTGCAAATTCCACCCAAACGCGAGTCTCCTCAGCTTCACCTTCTGAGTCACTTAGCTTGCTTACGAAATGCGCAGGATATCGGCGCTTTCGCCACCCTTCGCCGAGATTTGAGCAAACAGATCTTGATGCACGGCGTATTTGATCTGTTAACGAATATCGTTCCTCAGGTGGAAACCTTTTGGAGAGTTCGAAAATCTTCATTGCTGCATCCATGGCAGCCTGGTAAACACGCAACTCTTTGTAGCTTCGTATGTTTTCCATGAGCGTGAGGTTCTCCTGGTGGTTGATGGTCGGTCTTTGTTCTATCGCTTCCGCGTCACTGCATCCCCGTGTCCCCGCGTCCCGGTGCCTCCGCGTCCCGGTGCCTCCGCGTCCCCGCGTCTCCGCGTCCCCGTGTCCCCGCGTCTCCGTGTCCCGCGTCCCTATCCCAGCGCGGCCAGGCACTCAGGCAGGCTCCGTTGACGGCAGGTAAACATCGGCGTGTCGCGCAGGGTGTAGGAACTGGCTTTCGTTTCTCGCAACTCCTGCACGAGATCCAGGAAGTCCGCCGGGTGATTGGTTTCAAACGCAACCACGAATTCCTGGTCATCGAGGCCGAACGAATAGGTCGTGTGCAGCTTGACGGAGCGATACTTCGTGCCAATGCGAATGTGCTCGTCCATCATCTCCTGACGCTGGTCGGCAGTGCGCGCATACCACTCGCGCGTCTTCACAAACGGGTAGACGAAGAGGTAGTCGGACTTACCGGGAATGATGTGCAGACGATCCTCGACATGCTCCGGATTGTCTCGATCTATGTACATCGAGCGCTTGGTCATGGAGAGGAATGACTGCACCGGCTCGATATACTTGGCCATCTCGGTGGCGTTCAGTCGCGAAGACATCTCCTGGAGAGGCTCGAGTTCGTAACCAATTCTCCAGATCATGAAGTCAACGTTGGTGCGCAAACCCACCGTCGAGTAGCTGTGAATCAGCAACTGACGGCGAAAGTCGTCAACCGCTTTAACAAATTGATCGATACAGCGCTGCTTGTCGCCATCTGAGAGTAATCGCCATTCCGGACGTGAGCGATAAAAAGTGAAGTTGACAAACTGCCTGGGCAGCTTCGCTTTTTCCTCATCCAGCTCGATGCAGTTCGGGGCCAGCCGAAGCGAACCTCGTATTGCATTGCCAGAGTCGTTGTCGCTACTCATGTGATTTTCCACCTCTGCAGCGGCTAATTCGTGATTTGTTTTGCAAAATCGAGAGAGTGCTCAGGCGCGAAGTCATTCTGCCCGCTATTCTGTTTGTTTGCAACTCACCAGAATTGCGGCCCAGACGGACCGCGATCCCTGGCATGATCGCAGGTCAGGAAGACGGAACATTTTCCATTTTCCATTTTCCATTTTTCATTTCTCATAATTTTTCATCGCTTCAACGCACAGCCGCGGTCAGTACCACATTAGCGGGTGGGTCCTGAGCGGCGACTCACTCATGACGCGATCTCATGAGGTCAGTACCACCTCGCGGTAGCGGGTGGGTTGATCCGTCTGAGATCGTGCATCGCTGGACCCACCCGCTACCGCGAGGTGGTACTGACCTCATGAGACCGCGGCTTGAGTGATGATGATAACGACAAATGAGAAATGGACAATGGAAAATGAATCCTTTATGACCTGCAAGTTAGCGACTTGAGCCCGACTTCTCGGGTCTCCAGTGCCGGTGCTATACTGCCCAGGCTTTTTCAATCCAACACAAACTGATTCACGATGGAGACCGAAGGATGAACTCTGCCAAGTTCGCGGCTATCATTTTAGTCATCGGATGTTTGACCACCGCCTGCAACAGCTCGGGCACACTAACAACTAATCAGACTCAGCCGTCGGCTACACCGGCGACAGCGGCAGCCACAGCTACTCCGGATTTGCTTGCTGAAGCGTACCAAGACTTTCAAAAGAATTGTCAGGTCTGCCACGGCGAAAAGGGGCAGGGCGGTAGGGTGGAGGTTGAAGGGCGAAAGCTGAAGGTTCCCAGCCTGAGAGACGGTCACGCGCTAGAGCATACGGATGAGAAGTTTGTAAAACAGATCACTGAGGGCGACGAGGAGATGCCCGCGTTCAGGGACAAGCTTAGTCCGAATGAGATCAACGATCTGGTGAGGTTTATTCGGAAGGAATTACAAGGGAAATAAGTTTTGTGCTTTGAACTTTCTACTTGAGCTTTGTACTTTGAGCTTTGTACTTTGTGTGGGCTTGGTACTTTGTTGATTTAGTATAAGCGAAGTACCAAGTTCTAAGTACAAAGCTCTAAGCACAAAGTTCACTGGTCTGGTTTACGATTCACGATTTACTATTTACAAGTAAGGCACGCGTAGCTCAGTTGGATAGAGCGTTTGACTTCGAATCAAAAGGTCGCAGGTTCGAGCCCTGCCGCGTGCACCATCCCTTCTCCAAGTTTCCCTGCACTTCTTTCCGACTCTTCCCTATTCCGAGGTAAAGCATGAACCGATTTGAGAACACTTCGGCTCAACCCTCCAAACTTGGCTTGATTGGTTTTCGTTACGACGAAAACTCATCTTTCATGAAGGGAGCGGCTGATGCTCCGCCGCAGATTCGAGCGGCCTTCCGTTCCGATGCCTCGAACTTGTGGAGCGAAGCAGGAGTGGACCTGGGTGCGGAAGGAACTTTCTTCGACGCGGGTGACGTCGAGCCGGTGGCGGGAACCGAGATGTTTTCGTTAATCGAAGACTCAGTTCGAACTCTATTGACCGACAACCTCGCCCCGATCTGTTTGGGCGGAGATCACTCAATCACGTATCCGATTATTCGAGCCGTCAGCAAGAAGTACCCTGAGTTGAGCATCCTGCACTTCGATGCTCATCCCGATCTCTATGATGAACTGTTGGGAAACCGACACTCGCACGCGAGCCCGTTTGCGAGAATCATGGAAGAAGGACTGGCGAAGCGACTTGTTCAGGTCGGCATCCGCACAATCAATGGACATCAAAGAGAGCAGGCCGAGAGATTTGGAGTGGAAATTATTGAGATGAGGCATTGGCGAGATGATCTAACTTTCGACTTCGATTCGCCCGTATACATCTCTTTCGACATGGACGCACTCGATCCGGCTTTTGCTCCCGGCGTCTCTCACCGCGAGCCGGGCGGACTTTCAACCAGACAAGCTATTGGTCTTATTCAGCGATTGCAAGCCAGAGTTATCGGGGCGGACATCGTGGAATTCAATCCGCGCATGGATCCGGTTCAGACAACCGCAGTTGTTTGTGCGAAGCTTTTGAAAGAGATTGCTGCGAAGATGTTGGAATAGAGTCCAGCTCCCCGCGGGGAGCGCCACCCGTGGAGCGCGGGCATCCTGCCCGCAGTCGCGAGGCGCAGCCTCGCGACTGAATGATTTTCCCCGCTCCGGAAAGGCATAGCCTTTCCGCACTGGAGGGCGGCAAAGCCGCAGAACGGAACCGCGCGCGTCAGCATTCCACCGTTACAAAACGGAAAGTTGAACCTCTATGACCCTGCCGCAACTGACCCGGCCGGCTGCCGCCGTTCGATCGGAACATAATCCCGACTTTGGTGTCCCAAATAAATCTGACGTGGTCGCGCGATCTTTTGATCCGGATCCTCCAGCAACTCTACCCACTGCGCCAGCCAACCAGACGTCCGCGGAATCGCAAACATCACTGGAAACATGTCCGGCGGGAAACGCATCGCCTGGTAGATAATCCCGGAATAGAAGTCGACATTTGGATAAAGCTTGCGCTTGACAAAGTAGTCGTCGTCGAGCGCGATCCTCTCGAGTTCCAGTGCAACGTCCAACATTGGATCTTTGCCCGTTACCTCGAAGACCTCGTAGGCCACCT
>CAZVHN010000713.1:0-11757 GCA_964626895.1 uncultured Chloracidobacterium sp.
ATGCGCTAAAGCGCTCCGGAACCTCGGAGGGTCCAGCGCTCCGTGACGCCATTGCTGCGACGAAAGAGTTCGCCGGCGTTACCGGTGTTATTACCATCAACGCCGAACGTAATGCCGTAAAACCCGCCGTCGTACTCAAACTGCAAGGCGGCAAGTATGTCTATCAGGAGACGATTAGTGCAGACTCTCCAGCCGGGACAACTGCCAGCCCACCGGCCACCACTACTTCACCGGTAACCGGCGCATCGCCTGCCGCAGTAGCCTCTCCATCGACCGCAACGAAGGCTACACCCTATTAACGCTTCCCCGAACGTCAACCATGGATACATTCGTTCAGCAACTCATCAACGGTCTGACCGTCGGCGCCATCTACGCGCTGGTTGCCTTAGGCTATACGATGGTTTACGGCATTCTCCGTTTGATCAACTTCGCGCACGGCGACGTATACATGGTGGGCGCTTTTGTGGGCTACTTTCTGGCCTTCCAGCTTGGCTTTGCCGCCGGCCCATCTCTTTTGGGGCTTGGTGTTGTGCTGATCGGTTCGATGATAATTTCTGCCCTGGTTGGTATGGCTATCGAGCGCTTTGCTTATCGCCCGATCAGAAAATACGCCCGCATGACCACGTTGATTACAGCGATCGGTGTCTCGCTGCTAATCGAGAACCTTTTTGTGGTCCAACTCGGCGCGGCGCCGCGCGCTTTCCCACAATTACTACGCGAAGAGAGCTACAGGCTGTTTGGCAATGCGGCCATTTCCAAGTCGCAAATCCTAATCTTTCTGGTCTCCGTTGCCTTGATGATTCTGCTCCAGTGGATCATCTTCAAAACGAGGGTGGGCACGGCGATGCGCGCCGTATCTTTCAATCTCAACTCGGCTAAATTGATGGGTATCAACACGGATGTAATTATCTCTGTGACCTTTGCGCTGGGTTCGGCGCTGGCTGCCGCAGGCGGCGTCCTGACTGCGCAATACAATCCGCAGATTGATCCTTTGATGGGCATCATTATCGGCTTGAAGGCTTTCGTCGCCGCGGTGCTGGGTGGCATTGGCAACGTTCCCGGTGCAGTGCTGGGTGGTTTACTGATCGGTATCGCCGAAACGTTCGTGGTAGGCTACGGTCAAAACATCGGAGTGCCGACTACCTTCCGTGATGCGGTGGCTTTTGCGATTTTGATTTTAGTGCTGCTGTTTCGTCCGACGGGCTTGCTCGGCTCAACGGTCCAAGAAAAAGTCTAGCCATTTTAGATTTTCGATTGCCGATTTCCGATTGAATGCATCCGGGGGCAACGTTGCTAAATCGGCAATTGGCAATCGAAAAATAACTTCATGCCAACCTCAGTCAAACGACTCGTTGCCGCGCTTGTAATCGTCCTCCTGCTCATCCTTATGAACGAATACATGAGCGAGGCCGGATTGTTTGGCTTTGGCGTGCCGCCTTACTACGCGCGGTTGATTGTGCTGGCGGGCATCAATATCATTCTCGCCGTTTCGCTAAACCTCATCACTGGTTTCACTGGACAGTTTTCAATCGGCCATGCAGGTTTTATGGCCGTTGGCGCCTACAGTTCGGCTTATCTCACGGTCTACTATGCCGGAGCGTGGGAACGCTCTGTGGCTGGAATGCTCGGCGCCACCCTCGCGCACGTACTCATCTTTCTCCTAGCAATCCTTGTAGGCTCGATTGTGGCGGCTCTGGCGGGGTTGATCGTAGGCATTCCCTCTTTGCGATTGCGCGGTGATTACCTGGCCATAGTTACTTTAGGCTTTGCTGAAATCATCCGCATCATCATCCTGAACGTTGATCAGGTGGGCGGCGCCACCGGCTTCACAGTCCCGGCTTACACAAACTTTTCATGGGTCGGCGCGTTTGCCGTCATTACTATCGTCATCGTTTACAACATAGTCCATTCAGACATTGGCCGGGCACTTGTTTCTATACGCGAAGATGAACTCGCCGCCGAAGCCATGGGCATCAACACCACGCGTTACAAAGTGCTGGCCTTCGTAATCAGCTCCGCGCTTGCTGGCATGGCCGGAGTTTTGTTTGGACATTACACGTCCTTTTTGAGCACGAATGATTTCCAGTTTATACGCTCATTTGAAATCATCATCATGATCGTGTTGGGGGGTATGGGATCGCTGACGGGAGCAGTCTTAGGTGCGATCATAATCACGTTTTTACCTGAATTGTTGCGCACGCTTGGGCCGCGTTTGGAATCTCTTTTGAGTTTCGTAATAGGAGCGAACAATATACCGGCGTCAGTGCACAACTTTCTCAGTCAATTGGCGAACTATCGGCTCGTCATTTTCGCTGCCCTATTAATTGCGATCATGCTAACTCGACCGCAAGGTCTCCTGGGAACGCGCGAGTTTGGTCTTTCATGGCTCAAGCGCGCGCGACGCAAACCTGAGGGCGACAAACCCGTCGGATCCGGCGTTCCGATACCTGAGCAAGGTCCGCCTTCCACAACTGAACGGACCAAAGAGGTTGATAGCAAATGAGCGGCACACCGGAACAAGATGCCGTAAAGGCTACTAAAGAAGATTCGATCATGACGGAGGCCGCGCGCTCACTTCGCCCCGACGAACAGAGAACGTTTGACGGCGAGTCGCCTCTCCAGGCAATCAAGTGCACTATTCAGTTTGGCGGACTCATCGCTGTCAACGAGCTGGATATGAACGTACTGCGCGGGGAGATTTATGGGCTGATTGGACCAAACGGCGCCGGCAAAACAACGGTCTTCAATCTCCTAACTGGAGTCTATAAACCAACCTCGGGTGAAATTTATTTTCAGGGGAAACGAATTGACGGCCTTAAGTCGTACGAGATTTCGCGGCGGGGAGTGTCGCGGACGTTTCAAAACATTCGACTATTTCCCAGTATGTCCGTTTTGGAAAATGTAATGACGGCCTGCCATCGGCACGCAAAACAAACCCTGGTCGACGCAGTGTTGCGCCTGCCGCGCTTCGAACGCGATGAGCGCGAGCATCGCGAGTTTGCGATCGAGCTGCTCGAGATTTTTGATCTGGCGCGGGTGAAAGATGAAGGCGGAACGAGTTTGCCCTACGGAAAGCAGCGACGTTTGGAGATCGTGCGGGCGCTTGCGACCCGTCCCAAGCTCTTGCTGCTGGACGAGCCCGCGGCGGGCATGAACCCTTCCGAACAGGAAGACTTGATGAAACTCATCCAGCAGATTCGGGATCGCTTTGGTCTGACGATTCTGCTGGTCGAACACAACATGAAAGTCGTGATGGGCGTGTGCGAGAGAATCCAGGTTGTGGACTACGGGAAATCAATCGCGCTCGGACTTCCCGAAGAGATAAAGAACGACCCCAAGGTGATTGAAGCTTACCTTGGGGACTAGTGATTTTGATTGCCGATTTCCAATTGCCAATTGCCGATTTGCGCACAAAACACTTGATTCATTCCTTTGAGACAAATTGGCAATTGGCAATTGGAAATCGGCAATGACACCATGCTTACTTTAGAAAATGTTTTCGTAAACTACGGCGCTATCGAAGCCCTCACC
The DNA here is from genome assembly GCA_964626895.1 of uncultured Chloracidobacterium sp. Classification (GTDB taxonomy): domain Bacteria; phylum Acidobacteriota; class Blastocatellia; order Pyrinomonadales; family Pyrinomonadaceae; genus PSRF01. Next base: position 3,532 of record CAZVHN010000713.1, read on the forward strand.
GGCATATCCATGCACGTTGAGCAGGGCGAAGTGGTGACGCTGATAGGGGCAAATGGCGCCGGCAAGACTACGACGCTCAGAACGATCACGGGTCTGCTCGAGCCGCGTGCGGGAAGAGTTATTTACGAAGGCGATGACATTAGCGGTAAACCAACTCACAAACTCGTGGCTCGCGGAATTTCCATGTCGCCCGAGGGCAGGGGAGTTTTTGCGAACCTCTCAGTGCGTGAGAATCTGCAGATGGGAGCGTATCTCAACAAAGACAGACGTAAGGTTGCTGCCGATATGGAACGTGCTTTCAAGATGTTTCCGCGACTGAAAGAGCGCGAGTCGCAGAAGGCTGGGACGCTGTCGGGTGGTGAGCAGCAAATGCTTGCCATGGGCCGCGCGCTCATGTCAAACCCTCGGCTACTGCTCCTGGATGAGCCGTCGCTGGGGCTGGCCCCCTTGGTCGTGCACACAATCTTTGAAGCTATCGAAGAAATCCGGGGCAAAGGGACAACCATTTTGCTGGTCGAACAGAACGCCCACGCGGCCCTGGGCCATTCCGATCGCGCCTACGTCCTGGAGACCGGCAGAATCGTCATGGAAGGGCCATCCAAAGAACTTGCCGCGGATCCACGCATTAAGGAAGCCTACCTTGGGGAATAGATCTGAGGTTCGGCCCGTTTGCCCTGTGCGCACGCAAAACCACCCAATTCACAAACCAAGAAGGCCAAGGAGGATACTCAAGGTCGTTCTCCTGATGCTGGGCTGCGTCAGTCTGACGGCAATTGTCGTTTCTTGCGCGCGTCAACAGCAACCAGGCGATATCCGAGATCGGAGCACGATCAACATAGGCTATTTTGGCGACCTCTCCGGACCCACGTTCAATTTCGGACAGTCGGCAAAAAACGGCGCGCTCATGGCCGCTGAGGAGATCAATCAGGCGGGCGGAATCAACGGCCGCAATATCGACATCGTGATCGAAGACGATCAGGGCAGCCCGGAGCTCGCGGCAACTGTCGTTAACAAACTTACCCGGCAGGACAAAGTTATTGCGCTCATCGCCGGTGGCGCCTCGGGAAGCAGTTTGGCCGCCGGGCCGAATGCGCGGTCCGCTAAAGTCCCGATGATCTCGCCATCGTCGACCAATCCGGCGGTTACGCAGATTGGTGACTACATTTTTCGCGCTTGTTTCATCGACCCGTTTCAGGGCGAGGTGATGGCGAAGTTTTCTTACAACAGCCTGCAGGCGAAGACCGCAGCCATCATGCTCGACTTTAATTCGCCCTACAGCCGCGACCTGACAGATTTTTTTGAGCTGAGCTTCACCAAGCTCGGCGGCCGGGTAATCGGCAAGCAGTCGTACACCCAGGGCGACTCGGATTTCAAAGGTCAGTTGAGTTCGATTAGTGCCGCCAGGCCTGACGTCATTTACCTTCCCGGGTATTACGGCGACATCGCGGTTATCGCAAAGCAAGCACGTCAACTGGGAATAACCCAACCGCTGCTGGGCGGCGACGGTTGGGACGCGCCTGAACTCTGGCAGCTTGCCGGCGATTCGATAAACGGCTCGTACATCTCAAATCACTATTCAGCCGACGATCCTTCGCCGGCGATTCAGAAGTTTGTGCACGACTACAAACAGCATTACGGGAATCTCACACCCGATGCTCATGCGGCTCTTGCCTATGATGCGATGCGATTTCTGGTTGAAGCCATCCAACGGGCAGGCACGACCGACGGGGAAAAACTGCGAGACGCGCTGGCGCAGACCAAGAATTTTTCTGGCGTAACCGGAATTATCAGTATGGATTCAGAGCGTAACGCGGTGAAACCAGCGGTGATTCTCAAGCTGCAGGATGGAAGTTATATCTATCAGGAAACGATCCAGCCGGAAGCTGCAGACAGTGCCGCGAAGGCTTCACCCTCCGCCTCGCCACCCAAATCTCGGAAGAAGTGAAATGAAGCCCCATCCCTGAAGGGGATGAATTAAATAGCCGTGTGCGAGCGTTTCGCGACGCCCACGGATATACGAAAGAAAACCAGCGTGAAGACTCATTGCTAACTAAACAGCCTCTGATTGCGAAGTGAAGTGAAACTCCTTGACCTTGAGCGCCGGCAATAGCGCAGAGCTTCCCCCTTGTCCCTCGGCGCTGCCCACTCGCTCTGGCGCACCGATCATCTCGACATTCCCCGGTGCCAGTAGCTGCATCAAGCTCTGATTGAAGCGAAAGTTCTTTACGGGATATTGCACTCGACCGTTCTCGATGTACCAGATGCCGTCGCGTGTCAATCCGGTTTGCAGCGCCGTCCGCGGATCTACTCCTCGGATATACCAGAAACGGCCCAGCAGGATCCCCCGATCAGTGGCCTTAATCATCTCCTCCAGCGAGGATGGACGCTGAGAACTTTCCATGATGTTGTTCACCGGTCCTGGAGTGGGCTCCATGTCTTTTTGCTTCGCCCAGAAGCGGGAGTAGATCAGGTTCTCCAATACGCCATTGCGTACCAGATAGATCTTCTGTGCGGGGATACCACTCTGCGCACTTGCCGAACCAGGTAACTCGGGATTCCAGGGATCGCTGTAGATGTTGATCCGTTCATCAAAGATTTTCTGGCCCACCTTGGTCTTCCCGCCGGGCGCGGAAAATGGGCTGCGTCCCTCATCCGCACTGCGTGCGTCAAAACCAAACGCAAAACCTGAAAGCAGGTCGGCAACTGCTTGCGGTTCCAGGATCGCCGGGTAAACTCCCGGTTCCAAAGTGCGGGGCTGGCGCGACTCCAGCGCCTTGCGAATGGCCTCACGCGAGACGCGTTTGACGTCGAGCTTCGCCACATCAAAATGATTTCTCAGGAAGTAGCCGGAGCTGCCGCCGTCAGGAGTGCGCGCAGTGGTTGATAGGCTGACCAAACTGGAGCGCGAATAGATGAAATTTCCGTTCTTGGTAGCCGCTGCCGCTGCCGCGCCACGCGCCTGGTGAAACCCCGCGCCGACCACCCTGGCTTTTTCACAATTCGCAATCACATCGTTGATTGCCCGCGCGCGTTCCTGTAGTGAAATATTTGAAGTGCTCTCGGCATAACCAGCCACCGGCTTATAAGTCTGCCGACCCAGGGTGGGCAGGTATTCACGGTCGACGGGGGAAATGCGTGCAAGGCTCTCAGCCTCAACAACGGCGGCTCGGAGCGATTCGTCGTCGACTTCGTTCGTGGACGACGAACCGCGTTTCTTGTCGATCCAAACCGTCACCCCAACAGTCGCATTCTCGCGGGCTCCGCTGGTAGTAAAAGCGTTGGCTGCGAACCGCAAGTGCGAATAGTTTTCGCTGCCCACACTGACAGCGGCATCGTCAGCTTTCACGTAGCTGAGCATTTTATCTGTGAGCTCGCGGGCTTCCTTTTCAGTGAGTAACATCCCGATCTCTCCCGTCCTAGAAGATTGACAGCTTCAGACCTAACCTAGCTGGCAGCGGTATTGAGAACATTGACTTGACGAAACCGCGATACCGGGCAACCGTGGCTGACGGCATTCGATTGTCCCGGCTCGCCCTTACCATCGTTAAAGCTGCCGCCGATTTCGTAAGTCGCTGGTCCACCCAATCCATCGCAGGAATTCCAGAAGTCCGTCGTGCGCGACTGGTAGGCGACATCTCGCACCATGGGGCCGACTCTTCCGTTCTTGATCTCCCAGAATGTCTGGCCGCCGAATTGGAAGTTATAACGTTGCTGATCGATCGAATAACTTCCGTTGCCGTAGATGAGAATTCCCTTCTCCACCCCCGCCACCAGGTCGTCCATGCTCGTGTTACCCGAGGCCGGCTGCAGTGAGACGTTGGGCATACGGGGAAAGGAAATGCTGCCCCAGCTATCGGCGTGTAAACAACCATAGGACTTTTTGCCGGGTGCAAACTGGGCAAGGTCACGAGTGGTTTGCCAGTCAACGAAAAGTCCGTCTTTAATCAGATGCCATTGCTGCCCGGGAACACCTTCGTCATCGTATCCGATCGTCGCCAGCCCGCCGCGCTGAGTTCGATCGGCAACGAAGTTCACAATCTTGGACCCAAACTGCAGCTTGCCAGTCTTGTCTGGAGTTATAAAACTGGTTCCGGCATAGTCGGCTTCCCACCAGAGCGCACGATCGAGTTCCGTCGGATGACCCACAGACTCGTGTATGGTTAACCACAGATGCGACGGATGCAGCACCAGGTCATACTTGCCCGGCTCGATTGGCTTCGCCTTGAGTTTGGCAACCGCGTCGTGGCCGGCCCGCTCCGCTTCCTGGAGCCAGGGATACTTTTCCATGTACTCGTAGCCCATCCCCTGCGGTCCGCCAAAGTCACTACGCGACTGAAAATCGCCGGTCGAGCGGTTGACGGCCGTCACGTTGAAACTCGGATTAGCACGAATGATGTACTGCTCGATGCGGGAGCCGTCGGTTGAGGCATAGAATTTCTGTTCGTTTACAAACCCCATTGAAGAATTGACAAAGCTCACACCTTCGGTCTTCATCGCTTGCTCATTCAGCTTCAGGAGAAACTGAATCTTGTCGTCGATGGCCACGTCAAAAGGATCTTTTTCAAAGGCGCTCTTCCAGTTCGCGACAACTTTGGACGCCGGCGCCATAGTCACTCGCTTCCGCTGGTAGACGGAATTCGCCCGCGCAATCTCTACCGCCTGTCGCGTAAGACGCCGTACTTCCTCAGGAGAGACATCGCGGCTGGAAGCGAAACCCCAGGTGCCTTTGAAAAGCACGCGCACTCCAAAGCCGAAATTCTGGCTGCGCGAAACATTCTGCACCTGCTTCTCACGAGTAGAGATCTGCTCGTTGCGATAGCGGTTGATTCTTATGTCGGCGTAAGTCACGCCCAGCTTACGCGCGGTGCTGAGGGCGATATCGGCAAACGCATTCTTGTCTACAGCAGCCGCTGCGGCAGCTTCGGCCGTCTGAACTTCGCCGATCCAAGCCGGCAGCGCCGACGGCAGGGCTGCTACGCCGGCAGCCAAGCCGGCTGTCTTGATAAACTCGCGTCGAGAGGTTGTCATCCGAGACCTCGCTGTTGTATTCGGAAATGCTGAGAAGAACCTGTACCTGGAATGTCTTGCGGGGAGACTCTAATACAGTGCGGTGACAAGTTTCAAGAGCGTAGTCGAGAGCGGGCGGCGGGTCAGTTTGAACAGATCTCTACTCTATCCTGCATCAGTGACTCGCCGGCTAAGCGTTCCTTGTCAGGGTCGTTAGATTTCCGTACTCTCATTCACGTAACTGCTTCGTGTTAGTTTCGAGTTGAGGAAGACTGATGGGAAATTTTTCTAACCTCACACTTGGGAGTCCCCGATGCTGATGCCGGGCGTTATGCGTCCTAGCTATGACCGAGCGAATGACACGTGAAAAGTACGTAGCCATGCAGCGGCGTCGCGTTGCCGACCTGGCGCGACGAATTTTGACTGAAGAAATTGACGTTATGGGTGGCTCGTCGCAAATCGCTCGGCTGCGATACGGGGCCGGCCAGCTAACGCCGGTGGCCCGAGGAGGCTCAAAGATGAAAATAGTGAAAGTAATTCCTGTCCTGCTGTTGCTCGCGACTGCATCAGTTACGGCGCAACAAGAGGTCCACCCCATCAGAAACTTCATTCGCATCAACGACCAGTTCTGTGCCGGCGCTCAACCAAGACTCGAGCATTTGGAGCGGTTGAAAGCGGAGGGCGTTAAGGCCATCATCAACCTACGGCCACCGAGCGAACACCGCGCTGCCGAAGAAGAAGCGAAGGCGAAAGAATTGGGGCTGCGCTACTTCAATATTCCAGTCGTCTTTGGCGAGCCTAAAGAGGACCAGGCTACAGAGTTCTTGAAGATCACTGATGACCCGAAGAACCGTCCCGCCTTCATCCACTGCGCCGCGTCCATACGCGTCGGAGCGTTTTGGATGATCCGCAGGGTATTGCGGGACGGTTGGAAGCTGGAGGCGGCCGAAGAAGAGGCGAAGAAGATCGGGCTGCGGGAAAGCCCACATTTGAACGAATTCGCTCGCAAGTACATCGAGAAACACCGGAACTAATACGATCCACGAATTTACACTAAATGACACCAACTAAGATTTCGTGTCGGTTCGTGTGATTTCGTGGATCGTGTAGGTGGTCGGAATTGCTTAGGCAGCATAACTGCTGACTTGTTTCACAGCACGCAAAAGCATTAAGCAACGGTGAGATTAGGCTCCTCCTGGCAGCCAACGGCACTCAACGCTCCGGAAATGAATTCAACTTCTCCGGAAGCTGCCGTTGAAAAGCGCTCCTTCCTCGACGACCAAAGTGGGCGCTGAGACAGTCCCGGTAACGCTTGCAGTGCGCCCGAGCACGACTTCTTTACTGGCTTTGATATCGCCTTCGACAGTTCCATTTATCTTCGCCACGGCAACATTTATTACCGCCTCGGTAACTTGCGCACCGTTACTAACGATTAAGGTGCCATCCGCAGAACTCACGTTCCCTGAGAAGTGCCCATCAATGCGCAGCATAGATTTGAAGCGCACTTCGCCGGTAAACTTCAAGACATCGCCGACGAAGCCGAGCCAATTGTCTTTCGGTGTACTCGTCCGCTGAAGAGGTTCCTCGCCACGGGAAACTGCCTGACTACTCATCGCTTCGTCCTTCTTTCAATTCTGTTCTTGAATAAATTGAGGTGGCGCTTAGGAGTGGCGTTGCCGTCTCTGGCCCCTCGGGAATCAGGGAGAAAGGAAGAATTCCTTAAGTTCCTGGCACTATAACACCCCGGACGTAGTTTGGATGTTGCGATTAGATTGCCGTTCGGAGGCAGCCGCAGCGGTGATAGAATGCGCCAACTTGTTCTTAGAGCGATGTGAGTGTTGAGGCTTGGTTACAGTATCTATGCGATCGTCGCTACGGCTTCGCCGCCCGATGTAGGAAGCGGCTACGCCCTTCCGTCAAGGTCGTTCTTAGTGAGAATGGGGCTCCGCCCCTGGGGGCATAGCCCCAAAAAACAAAGAGTCAGGCTACCGGCGGGGCCTAGCCACCGCCTCACATCAGGCGGCATAGCCGTCGATGCGGTGGAACGCTGTTAAGAATTCTCAAGAGTCTGAAGGGCTCTGAAACGCAGTGTGTGGATGCCTGGAGCTTGAATCTATGGACAATGCAGGAAACCGATCGGAGGAGGATTTCGCTGCTGTCCCGTCACTCGGACGCTCTTTGCTGACGGGCAGTATTGGATTCGGTTCTGTGAGTTTGTGTGTATTCGCCACAGTCGCCTACGCCGAAACGTGGATGTACGAGCATCTCGGGTTGTTCGGCGCTTACCTTGCCTGGACCGTTCTCTTTATCCTGTTGGGTGGTGGAGTCCTGGGCCCGTTGGTCGTCCGCCGCTGGCAGATGCCGAAATTCTACCTGCTCTTCGCCGCGGCTTTCTTCGCATACGCCGCCGGTTGGGTGGGAGCGTATTTCCTCTTACGAGGCGTCGCGGGCGAATGGATCGGCTCGCTTTTGGGCTCTCTGCTGATGGGCTTAGTCCTCGCCGCCGGGTTCGGCGTGAAACACTCCGCATGGAAATTGTCGACCATTCTGTTCGTAGCAAACTCACTCGGGTACTTTCTCGGCTCGGCGGTTAATGATTCGCTTAGATCGAGAGCTGGAATGCTTCTATGGGGGTTGATGTACGGTCTGTGCCTGGGGGCCGGACTCGGGGCGGTCTTACACTTCGCTCAAGCCCGAGGTGCGCGAGCGGGTTAACGCCGAAGGCGGAAATAGCCGAGCTGTCGATGAGCGCAATCGAATCTTAACCAAAGCCACGATCTGGCGGACCCCCCGCGGGTACGCCGCCGTTTGAAGCACGGCGTTTGACAGTTTCATGTTGACTTGATTTCAAAGGTGAAATAAAAGTTAGCCCACATTTTACCTCCTCACACGTGACTCTACCCGTTTGGCAAAGGAGGATCCCTATGAGCACAAACAGAACCGATAGTCCCAGCACATTCGTGCTGGTTCACTCCGCCTGGTTGGGAAGCTGGGCCTGGGAGCCTGTCGCTTCAATTCTCGAGAAGGAAGGGCACAAGGTCGTCGCACCGGATTTGCCCGCCCATGGCAAGGACAAGACACCGCCTTCTGAGGTCACCCTTGATTCTTACGTCAACACGATCACCGATGTTCTTGACTCACAGCCAGAGCCGGTGATCCTTGTTGGTCACAGCATTGGAGGCATTATCATCAGCCAGGCTGCCGAGAACCGTCCAGACA
>CAZVHN010000714.1:0-5178 GCA_964626895.1 uncultured Chloracidobacterium sp.
GATCTTTCGACGACAGGTGATACCAGCAACTGGAGCTTGCGGCCAACTGATATCAAGCCTTTATCAAATGCTCTGTCGTGCATGGCGCATAAACACAGCCCATTCTGAGGGTCAGTGCGCGTCTTTTGATTCGCCGACCAAGAAACTATGTGACTCGCTGTCAGGAGTTCAGGGAGATCGATTTCGCAAACACAACATCGGCTCTCGTAACTAGAAAGGACAGTCCGTCTAAAGAACGATTGACACAAGCGAACTAATACGGTGCGCCGCGTTTCTGTTGGCCCAGTCGGCAAGGATATGATCGGAGCGCCTTCTACTGACTCCACTCTCGGGGCTTTCTTCACGCCAAGAATAGCGCGACTCTCTTCAACTAACGAATCCCAGTTATCGCGAAATCATCTATCTCCACAATTCGTAAATTTTCCATTACACGTCGTTTCCTTTCTTCTAAATACGCTATTTTAAGACCATGTTGTTGTCATTCACCCAAACGAACTCACAAGGGGTAACTTGTTGCAACTCATGAACAGACTGATCAAGTCAGCAACGGTCCAATTTGCCTACGGCACGTGCGGCATAACGTTTTGGATGCCACGGTCGCGGAGCGCACGGTTGAAGGCATCGAGGTCTTTGTTAAGCACGTCGTCGAGACGCTGGCGAAGTGACGACAGTTGCTGCTTGAAGAGCACGTGCACTTCGCGCTGCTGTGTGGTAGGACCGAAGTCTGAACCGCCAAGTCCGCTCGCAAGATAATTGATCTTGGTCAGCAGTTTTGGAGGCCAGCGAACTGTGTCCTGGCCCTGGCCGGTCAGCCGGCGCTGGATCAGATTCTCCTCAATGTCGATGAGCTTGGTGTCGAGTGCGTCGGCAGCGGCTTTGATTGGTGCAAAGTCACCCTGTCGTGCGGCGGAGCCCGCGCTTACGGCCGGGCCCGAATCGCCGGCGGGCGGTACGCCTGCGCTGCTGGTGCCGAGCAGAGTGACGATCGAATAAAGCTGGCTGCGGACGAGTTCGATCTGTTTGACCATGTCAGCGGCTTTTTCCAGATCGTTGCGAAGATCGAGCAGCATCGCGACTTGGGTTTGTATCTCTGCTTCGGTGCCTGAGGAGTTTGGATCTTTCTTAACGATGAGAGGCTGAGTCAGTTCTTGTCCAGTTAAGGAAAGCTTCACCGTGTAAGCTCCGGGCGGCAACAGCACAGACATGCGGGGCGCTCCTGGTGCTGCGCGCGTTCCGTCGGCGCCAACCGTAATCTCGGAGGCATAGGCCGGGCTGGTGCGCATCTTAACTTCCGTCGACTGCTCACCGCGCAAGTCCCAGGTGACGCGATTGATACCAACGTTCTTGGTTCCCGTCAGGGTTCTTACAGTTTGTCCACCAGAGTCTAAAATCCGGATTCTTACGTCACCGCTGGGTGCGGCTTTCAAGTAGTAATTGATTGCTGCGCCGTAGGATGGGTTCTGACCTGCAGTGGGATCGTCGGACATCGTGACCGGAACAGTTGCGGGCCTAAACCGATACGTCGCTCGTGGTGGAAATAGGTGAGCGTCAGCGTTGCGCACGCTGTCGGTCATCTGCTGAATTGGGGTGAGGTCATCAAGAATCCAGAAGCCCCGACCATAGGTACTAACTACGAGATCGTTGAAGTGCTCCTGAATTACCATCCAGTAGACCGGCGCGCGCGGCAGATTCGACTGCAAAGGCTCCCAGTTCTCACCGTCGTTGAAAGAGACGTAGAGCCCATTCTCCGTGCCAACATATAACAAGCCCGGTTTCGTGGGATCTTCGCGAACGCAGTGGGCATAACTCAGCATGCTCGGCTGAATGCCGTTCGTTATTAGCTTCCAGGTCTTCCCGTAATCCTTTGTTTTGTAAATAAACGGATCACGATTGTTCACTTGATGGAAATCGACAGTGAGATAAGCCGCGCCGGCCTCGTAGCGTGATGCCTCGATGTTGCTAACCGTTCCGAAAGGCGGAAGGTTAGGAATGTTCTTCGTGACATTGCTCCAGTTCTTTCCGGCATCGCGGGTGATGTGAACCAGCCCGTCGTTACTGCCCGCCCAGATCAATCCTTTTTCTTTGGGTGATTCGGCGATCGCAAAGAGGGTCGAAAAATACTCGACGCCGATGTTGTCGCCGGTTAAGCCACCGGAGAATCCCTGCTTGCTCTTGTCATTGGTGGTGAGATCAGGGCTGATGATTTGCCAGCTTTGCCCGTCATCAGTGGTTTGATGAACATACTGGCTGCCCACGTAAAGCTTCTTATGATCGTGGGGCGAGATCATCAAAGGAAAGGTCCAGATAAATCGGTACTTCAATTCGCCGGCAGGCGAGCCATTGGTTTGATCCGGCCAAACCTCGACATTGCGCGCCTGGCCGTTGCGCAGATCGTAACGCTCAACGATGCCGCCGACACTGCCGGAGCCGGAAGCGCTCGACCAGATGATGTTCGGGTCAACTGGATCGGGAGTGGCCCAACCGCTTTCGCCGCCTGCAACAGAGTGCCATGCACTTCTAGGTATCTGCCCGCCTCCGAAACCTCCACCAGCGGTGCGGCTTGGTCCCCGATAAGACGGATCGTCCTGTTCGTTCCCGTAAACGTAGTAAGGAATACGATTGTCCACCGTGACGTGATACATCTGTGCGATGGGAAGCTGCACGCGATACCACGTCCTACCCCGGTTAACGGAAATCGACACGCCGCCATCATTCGCGACAGCCATGCGGTTGGCGTTTGTGGGATCGATCCAGATGTCGTGATTGTCGCCCCCCGGACTGCCGGCAAACGAAGCCATTCTCGCCGTTTCGCCGCCATCGAGTGAGACTGCGAAGCCTGCGGTAAGGTAGTAAGTCTCGTTGGGGTTATCAGGAGAGACTTCCGTGCGGAAGTAGTAGTGCGTGCGACCGCCCATGTTACGGTCGTAACTCATTAGCCGCCAGGTGTCCCCTCCATCGTCAGAGCGCCACATCTTGCCGCGGTCGGTTTCCTTGCCATTCAAGGGAACTCCGTCACCAGTTTCGATGAGGGCATAGATTCGGTGTGGGCTTGAGCGCGCGATGGCGAGCGCAAACTTGCCGGTGGTGCGCGAGGGTAATCCGCGGCCAGTCAGCTTTTTCCAAGTGACGCCGCCATCGGTGGATTTGAAGAGACCGCTGCCCGGCCCGCCGCTTTCTCGTCCCCAGGTGCGAATCACCAGCGGCCACATGCCGGCAAACAAGATACGTGGATTGCTGGGATCCATGACCAGGTCTGAACACCCGGTGTTCTCGTCGGTGAAGAGCACACGCTCCCACGTCTTGCCTCCGTCGGTGGTGCGAAACACTCCTCGTTCCTGCTGTGGTCCGTACGCGTGGCCCAACGCCGCCGCAAGTACGATGTCCGGATTCCGAGGATCGATCACGATGCGGCCAATGCGCCCAGTTTTTTCCAGACCCATCAACGTCCAGGTCTTTCCTGCATCAGTGGATTTGTAAATTCCCTGACCGACGGAGATATGGCTGCGAATCCACGCTTCGCCCGTGCCCGCCCATACGATGTTCGGATCGGAAGGTGCGATTGCCAGAGAGCCTATCGACGACACGGGCTGCTCATCGAAGATCGGTTCCCAATGAACGCCGCCATCCGTGGTCTTGAAGATGCCGCCTGACGCCGCGCCAACGAAATAGATGTTCGGCTGGCCGGGGATGCCGACAACTGAAGTGAGTCGATTGCCGACCGGGCCGATGTAGCGATAGCGGAGCGCGCCGGCAATGTCAGTTTTGCGCTGCTGAGCTTGTGACAGCGACTGGCCGGACAGAAGTAACCCGATAACGAAACAAAGCGCGGCGCTGGAGTTCAGGATGCGTTTAGCGAGCGACATATGGATCTCCAATCGGCCTCTTTACTTCAGGCACGGAACTCTTGGGTTGGTGTTTGGGACGAACGATCTTAGCCGGATTTTGAAGCGAGCGGATTATGGCACACCGTCCTCAGGCAGGCCAGAGCTGTTTCACCGCATGCGCCCAGACACGGGGACGCGGGGACACGGCCACACGGAGAGAAGGGGCACCGCATCTCCCCCGTATCCCCGTCTCCCCGTCACCCACCTGAGCGCGCTTGCGCGAGGCGGAGAGCCTGACGGCGGACTGCTGCAGAGACGTTTCGGTTCTCCGAGAGATGCTGCAGGTCTTTGGTGCGAATGCGGGGAAGGATGCCGATTGACGTAGGAATGGGTGTGCGCGGGTTGCGACACAGATTGTGAGTGATCGTGTAAGAACGCGCCCAGCCGCGATTCAAAGCAATCAAGCGTAAGACGTCGTCCGAGACGGTGCGCATCGAAGCAATGTTCTCGACTTCATGATCTGTGATGCGCGGGTTGTTGATGACGGCCGCCGCGACGATGCGGTTGGTATCGCGAATCAAAATGCTGCGTGCCTCGCGGTCGCCTTTCCGGGCCAGCTTCACGCGGTCTTTGGCGTTCATATTCATGAGTTGGCGGATCAGGTTTATGCGCTCGGGTTGGACGTCGAATCCTGACTCCAGGCGTTCGCTTTCAATGACGCGCTGCACGGCGGCGGCGTGTTCCGCAGCACTCTCAGGCGCCAATTCCTCATAGCGCTCCATGGGCAGCCATGAATCATCGAGGTCGGCATCTGAGACTTCGATGTGTTGCGCAATCAGCCAGGCATCTTCGAGACTCAACGCGCCGGTTGCCGTACTGAGGTCGGCAGTTTCAAAAAACTCCGCTGCCGCCGTCTTACCTTGCGCTCTCAGTTCGTCGGCGATCTGGCGAGCGCCGCGTTCTTTCTCGAAAAACTCACGTTTCGTTTCGCGGGCCCGGCGTTCGGCTTCCACGGACCGCGCCGGGTTTTCCAGAATGGCATCGATAATCGCGGGCGTGCGCACGAGGCGCTGCTGATTGATAACAATTAATTCCAGTAGTGAGCCATCGGCAACGATGCCGGCAATCTTTGCAATGGCTGCATCCGGTGTGTTGCTGTTTTGAATCACCGCTTCGTGCACATCGCGGCTGCTGGTCATCGTTCCCAGAAACCCGAGTACTGCTGGTGTAGTGTCCGCCGCTTTTGCGGCAGTAAGCAGGTCCTCGTTCTCCTGTGAAGCCAGAGTGGACGCGGCAGCTTCGGCAATCTCAGCGTCGTCAGACTCGCGCAGGGCCACCAGCACTTCGAGCAGAT
>CAZVHN010000715.1:0-3701 GCA_964626895.1 uncultured Chloracidobacterium sp.
TGAAAAGAGACTGTCGCTGTGTGCCATCCGTATGCCAACTAGTCAAAGCTGGTATATAGTCACCTACACGGATGCATTATAGTTGCGGCGGAAACTGCAAGGGATAGTTACTGATCGAAAGGGAGCGAAACGAGCGGAAAGAGCATTTTTAAGACTCTGAATCTGGCTATCGGGGTTCGAGTCCCTGCCTCCCAGCCAAACGCTATCAATAAGTTACGGGCAGGTTTGTAACTTGAAGCAATAAGTTGCCGCGGCGGCAAATTATTGCTTCCAATAGCCTCCGGCAATTTATTGCTTTTACTTCGAAAACAATAAACGACCCGTTCTGAATTAAGCGTCAAAATTCCGGTGTACAGATCCCCCGTATGATGCACATTGAGGGTAAGCTCAGTTGTGCTCGGAAGAGATCTCTTGAGGAAAGGGAGGCGCATCCGCATTTGTCGACGTTGTGTGCGATCAAGCGGCATGATGTGGGCCTGGAAACTTCGCGTTGCAAAATGAGGAGATATGAATGAGTTATTTTCTGGGCGCCTCGATGGACGGCGGGACCCGAATTCTTCTAACGCTCTTCGTTATGCTGGCCGCGGCCAAGGTCATGGCCGAACTGTTCGAGCGCCTGCGGCAACCAGCGGTGGTTGGAGAGATACTGGCGGGGGTACTGATTGGTCCAAGCCTGTTGGGTTGGGTCGCGCCCACAGAGATCACGAATACACTCGCCGAAATTGGCGTCATTTTTCTGCTCTTCACCGTTGGATTAGAGACAAAACCAGCTTCAATCTTCCGGGTGGGCACAAGGGCCCTGGTTGTCGCCGTCCTCGGCGTGGTTACACCGTTCCTCGCCGGGTGGCTGCTGATGAAAGCGTGGGGAGGATCTGGAATCGAGTCTATGTTTCTGGGCACGGCGATGGTCGCGACCTCGGTCGGTATCACAGCCCGCGTGTTGTCATCCCTGGGAGTGCTGAACTCTCTCACCAGCCGCATTATCCTTGGCGCAGCAGTAATAGATGACATCCTGGGACTGATGATCCTAGCCGTGGTCTCGGGCCTGGCTATCGGCCCCGTTAATTATTTATCGATTATTACAACCGCGTTGCTTGCCGTCGGCTTCACCGCCTTCGTGGTATTGGTTGGAGCTCCGGTAGTGAAGCGCATGGCGCCCCGGATCGAGAATCTGCAAGGCAGTCAAGCACTCTTCGTTAGCGCGCTACTCCTGTGTTTGGGAATTTCCGTCGCCGCTGCCTTTGTCGGCGTCGCAGCAATTGTCGGCGCGTTCCTGGCAGGGATGGCGTTCGCTGAGGTAGCTGAAGAAAGACCTACGATGCACAAGCAAATGTCGGGAGTGACGGAGTTCCTGGTCCCGTTCTTTTTGGTTAACATCGGCATGCAATTGAAACTTGAAATCTTTCGAGACCCGTCGGTCATTGGATTTGCAGTTTTGGTTACCCTGGTCGCGGTAATTACGAAATTGGTCGGCTGTGGCGCGGGAGCATGGGGACTGGGGTGGAAGCAGGTAGGTCAGGTAGGCATGGGGATGGTGCCCAGGGGGGAAGTCGGGATCGTCGTGGCGCAAATCGGAATGGCTATGGCCATCATTAGTGACTCGCTGTACGGCGTCGTCTTAATGATGGCAGTCGCAACGACCCTTATCGCTCCTCCCTTTCTAAGGATTCTGTATACCTCGGAAAATACGAGCGCGACTGCAAGCGGCTAATCGGTTTATGCCGTTTGTGGAGCGAAGCGTTATCTCTTAGCAACACGGGTTGGCATAGCCTTGCCGCTTGTCCTCGTCGGGGCGTTGGATCTGAGAAACATGTGGCGACTCAGTCGGGCTCAACTGGACGACTCGGTCAAACAGCAACCAGAGCCGGCAATTTCCGGGTATTCACCAGAGCCCTTGCTGAAGCCGGACTGAAAGAGTCTTTGCAGGAAAAGGGGCCATACACAATCTTCGCTCCGACAGACCAGGCATTTGCAAAAGTGCCAAAGGCCAAGCTGGACGATTTGTTAAAGCCGGAGAATAAAGAAACCCTGCAGTTGTTGCTGAGGAATCACATCGTTCTTGGCAAATTGATGGCCAGTGAGTTAATGCGCCTCGACAAAACCAAGACAGCAAGGGGAGAAGACGCCAACATCAGTAGCACAAAGACGATGAATCCAGCCCAGAGCAAAATCATTTTTTGTCACCTTACAGGTGTCATGGAATCGAGCCGCCTAACGTCCAGCATCAGCGGCGGCGTGAGACAGTGCTTCGATGTCTAATGCATCACCGTTTAATGCATCACCCACTGCGCATCGGAAATAAGACACACGCCGCCACGTTTTTCAAGCAAAGGCCGAATGGCTTCGACAATCTCTTCGACTTGCTCCGGCAGGCACGTCGTTAACAGGTAACTGTTTTTGAAAACGTCGGTTAGCTCGTCGCCGGATTGGACGCCGCGCTCGCCCTTGCCGGTGACATCTTTAATGATGGTGTATCCCGAAACGCCATGAGCTTCTAATACCGCACTGACCGCTTGCATTTCCAGCGCGTCCGTGATGATTTCGATTCTTTTAACGACTAGCATTTCTATCTCCACAGGCTGTCAATCACGCTCATGTAGAGCGGAAGGCCAACGATGATGTTGAAGGGGAAAGTCAGCGCCAGAGCCATTGTCACATACAGGCCAGGGTTCGCTTCGGGAATCGCGAGGCGCATCGCCGCCGGAACGGCGATGTAGGAAGCGCTTCCACACAAAACACAAAACAAAAGGGCGTCTCCCGCGCCCAAGCCCAACACATGGGCGATGAGGATGCCAAAACCCGCGTTGACCAGAGGCACCAGAACCGCAAAGCCGATGGGAAAAGCCCCCAGTTTTTTCAGCCCAGAGAAGCGGCGCGCGCTGACCAAACCCATGTCGAGCAAGAACAAGCAAAGCACGCCCTTGAAGATGTCTCCGGTGAACGGGTAGAGCGCCGCCTCGCCTTTTTCTCCCGTCAACAAACCGATGATGAGACTCCCCATGAGCAGCAAAATCGAACCGTTGAAGAAAGCATCGCGCATCAAATGCCGCCAACTCAGCCCCTCGCTTTGGGAGTCGCTCTGCTTCTGAGAAAGCCGGAACAAGACCACTCCGACAATGATAGCCGGAGATTCCATCAATGCCATCGCCGCGACCATATGCCCGCCGAAGGGGACTTTCAACTCGCTGAGAAATGACGTGGCGGCGATGAAAGTGATGGCGCTCACCGACCCGTAAGTCGCCGCAACCGCCGCCGCGTCACCGACATTCATCTTGCGCCGCAAAAGGAAGAAGGTGTAAAGCGGCACCAACAATGCGGCAGCCACCGCCGCCAGCAGGGTAAGAACGATTTGATGGTTGATGCCGCTTTTGTGCAGTTCGACGCCGCCGCGAAAGCCAATGGAAAGCAACAGGTAAAGCGAGAAGAACTTGGGCAACGGCTGCGGGACATCCAAATCGGAATGAAGCCAGATGGCCAGCATCCCCAGGAAAAAGAATAAGACCGGGGGATTGAGCAGGTTTGATAAAACGAGGTCTACATTCATAAAAGTATGATCCCAGCCTATTCTATCAAACCTGCTTTGCCTTGTTAGGCGGCTCTCTCATCGCGATGTTCAGCAATCAAGGACACTGCTACACCAGCAGCCAGGATCAGGAGCACCAATCCCAGCAAGTAAAAGTTGAAGCTGCTGCCGAGCATCC
>CAZVHN010000716.1:0-2195 GCA_964626895.1 uncultured Chloracidobacterium sp.
GCGCAGTGACGCCGCGTATTGCAGTCGGCGGTCCCATTTCGAAGAACAAGCTCTTCTTTTTTCAGAGTCTCGAATACCGGTTCGTCCGGACTAACGTGCCAAGCCTGGAAAACCTCGAGGAAAGCCAGAGAGACATACAGCGCGAGAGCTTCGATTCGTTCTCGCGCGTCGATTATGTGGTGAACCCCATCCATCGGTTTACCGTCAGCCTTTCCGTATTCCCTCAGAAGCTCGACTTTTTCAACCTCAACAGCTTTAACCCGGCTGACACTACGGCAAACTTTCATCAGCGCGGCTGGTTTCTGGCGCTCAACGAGCAAGCTGCCTTCAAATCCGGCGCGCTCCTGCAATCAAGTTTCAGCGTCAAGCAATTTGACGCAGATATCTTCGGCAATAGTGCCGCGCCTTATGGCATCGCGCCCGACAGAAACTTCGGCGGCTGGTTCGACCGGCAGCATCGCGAGAGCCGGCGTTACGAATGGCTCGAGGTCTATCATATTGCGCCCAGGCGTTGGCGCGGTTCGCATGCGTTTAAGACCGGCCTCAACTTTAGCCACACCACCTTCACGGGCAGTGACATCAGCCAGAAGGTGCGGGTCGTTCGCGCCGATGGCACCATCAGCCAACTGATCGAGTTTGTCGGCAACAGCGTACTGCGGCGGCGGCAGAACGAATATTCGGCCTTTGTGCAGGACAAATGGACTCTCAATGGACGCGTTACGTTCGACCTTGGGTTGCGCTTTGACCGCGATCAGATCAGCACGAAGAACAACTTCGCTCCACGCTTCGGTTTCGTCTTCCTGCCAACCGCTTCCGAGCGCACGGTCGTGCGCGGCGGCGTGGGTCTCTTCTACGACAAAATCTCGCTGAACACCGGTTCGTTTGAGCAGTATCAAGACCTACGCGTTACGACCTTTGCTCCAGACGGAGTTACATTGGCCGATGGGCCCAGGCGGTTCCGGAATACAGCCCCGGGCGGCGGACTGCGGAACCCCTACAGCCTCGCTGCGAATGTGCAGGTCGATCACCAGCTCACTGAGCGACTACTGTTGCGAGTCGGATACGAGGAGCGTCACACACAGCGCGACTTCTTCGTCGAGCCAGTCACTCATCAAGACTCGACGGCGGGCGCATTGTTATTACAAAACTCGGGTCGCTCGCATTACCGCGAGTTTCAGACCGTGGCGCGATTACGCCTCCAGGAGGGACGCAACATTTTCCTGTCGTATGTGCGGTCAGAGGCGCGCGGCGATCTTAACGACTTCAACACCTACTTCGGGAATCTCCGGCATCCGGTAATTCGTCCCAATGAGTTTGGCAAGCAACAGTTCGACGCTCCGAACCGGTTACTCTTCTGGGGCGACTTTGGTCTACCCCACGACATCGTCGCCACACCGGTCTTTGAGTGGCGCAGTGGCTTCCCTTATTCGCTTCTCGATGAGGCGCAGAACTTCGTCGGCCCGCGCAACGCCGGCGAGCGCTTCCCGCAATTGATGACACTCGATCTGCTGGTGACGAAAGGGGTCAAGATCCCGTTCCGCGGAAAGAAATACAAGGGCCGGGTGGGCGTGACCATTTTCAATATCACGAACCACTGGAACCCGCGCGACGTGCAGAACAACCTCAACAGCCCGCAGTTCGGGACCTTTTACAATAGTCCCTACCGCAGTTTCCGTACCAAGTTTGAGTTCGTAAAGTTCTAAAGCCTGGCTCACCGGAGGAAATGAAATGCGTCATAGCAAAATCAATTCGCTACTCGGTCTCGGGTTATTCATGGTTGTGGCCCTGGGATGCAATCTCGGGAGTGGAAGTAACAGCAACAATTCAAATCAGGAAGGCAACGCGCCTGCGCTGACGAAAGAGTCGGGAACCCTGCCCAGAAAGCTTGATACGTACACGATCAAGGGGTTTACTTTCTCCTACTATTTGATTCCCACGGGACTCAGCCGGGAGGAGCTGATTGCCACCGCACAGGAACTGCACGATGCAGAGCCTGAGGCGCAATTGCTTCTGGTGGACGACGACTCGCAGGTGCAGGACTACATCACTTATGTCAAAGAAATTAGTCGAGGCAATGAGGAAGCGAAGTTACCTAAGGAGTGGGCGGATAAACATATCGTCGCCAATCTGCAGAAGCTCATGAGCGGTAAATGGATGCTTTACGAAAGCAATGGCTACAAAGAGATCGCGCTACT